>NZ_JAKCFI010000008.1:300000-452523 GCF_021412625.1 Myxococcus stipitatus
GGCATAGGCCGTGTTGGGAGTGAGGCCGCTATCGACGAAAGACGTCCCGGGCGGCGAACCAGACACCGTGCCGATCTTCACCCCGCCTCGGAACACGTCGTAAGCCGTCACCCCCACGTTGTCGGTGGACGCGGTCCAGCCCAACGTCACGCTGGTGCCCACGGCGGTGGCGGTGAGGCCGGTGGGGATGCTGGGGGGCTGGGTGTCCGCCTGGCACTGGGGCGGAGTGATGGAGAGCGTGGCGCTGCCCTGGGAGACGTTGCCCGCCGCGTCCCGCGCATTCACGTACAGCCCCCACGTCGCGCCGGGGACCACGGTCAGCGCGGTGGACACCGTCGCGCCGGAGACGGACTTCATGTGCTGGCCATCGTGGTAGACGTCGTAGAAGGCGACGCCCTCGTTGTCCGTGGAGGGCGACCACGTGAGCGTGGCCGAGTTGCACGTCACGTTGGACAAGGCGAGCCCCGTGGGCACGGTGGGGGGCTGGGTGTCGGGCGGTAGCGTCCATTGCTGGTTCGTCTGACCGTTGCAATCCCAGACAATCACCGGAGAGCCATTGGCGGTGGCCTGGTTGGCGACGTCCAGGCACAGGGAAGAGGCGACATGGACCACCGCGCCGTTGGCGTCGCGGCGCCACCGCTGGTTCGCCGCGCCGGTGCAGACGGCGATGACCGCTCGCGCCTCGGCGGTGGCGCTCACGGGCTCGACGCACCGGGCGCCGTCGAACACGCGCAGCTCGCCCTCGGGGGTGAACAGGAACCGCTGGTTGCCCTCCCCGTGGCAGTCATAGACCTGGAGCCCCTGGCCCGGCGTCTGGCTGCTCTGGGCCACGTCGAGACAGCGGCCCGACTGCGCGCCGATGAGCCGGGTGCCCGCGGTGACCGCGGCGGCTTGCGCCCCGAGGTCAGGGGCGTTCTCCGCCTTCACGCCACAGGCGAAGGCGGAAGCGGAGAGGAGGACGAGGATGGTGCGACGCGCTCTGCGGGATGACGGACGAACCTGCATTGACACGCTCCTGGGTTTTCGCCTCCTTCCGGTCAATCACGAACAAACTCAAGTGAACTTCCCGTGCTTGTGCGGGCAGGTGTTGGCCCCCAGGCAATGGATGCGCGTAAGACGCTGGCTCCCAGCAGCCGGCGCATACCTTTGCATCCGGAGTGAATCCCTCGGCGTGAATCGCTGGCATCCCGAAGCCCCCCGGGAGCCATCGGAGGGACCCGCTACACCGCTCCCGCCGCCGCCCTGCCGGCCGCGCGCCCGGAGAAGATGCAGCCGCCGAGGAAGGTGCCCTCCAGCGCGCGGTAGCCATGCACTCCACCGCCGCCGAAGCCCGCGACCTCGCCCGCCGCGTAGAGGCCGGGCACGAGCTGCCCGTTCGTGCCGAACACCCGCGCGGACAGGTCCGTCTCGAAGCCACCCAGCGTCTTGCGCGTCAGGATGTTCAGCTTCACGCCGATGAGCGGCCCCGCCTCCGGGTCCAGGATGCGATGCGGCTTCGCGGTGCGCACCAGCTGGTCGCCTCGGTACTCCCGCGCCTGTCGGATGGCGGCGATCTGCAGGTCCTTGCCGAACGGGTTGTCCAGCTGCCTGTCCCGCGCGACCACCTCGCGCTCCACCGTCGCGTAGTCGAGCAGCGGCTTCTCCGTCTTCGCGTTCATCCCTTCCACCAGCTTGCGGAGGTCGTCGGACACGACGAAGTCGACGCCGTGCTCCTTGAACGCCTCCACCGGCCCCATCGCCTTCTTGCCCACCGCGCGGTTGAGCACTCCGCGCCAGTCCTTGTTCGTCAGGTCCGGGTTCTGCTCCGACCCCGAGAGCGCGAACTCCTTCTTGATGATGCGCTGGTTCAGCACGAACCAGGTGTGCTCGTGCCCTGTCTTCAGGATGTATTCGAGCGTCCCCAGCGTGTCGAAGCCCGGGAACAAGGGCGGAGGCAGTCGCTTGCCCGTGGCGTCCAGCCACAGCGAGCTGGGGCCGGGGAGAATCCGGATGCCGTGCTGGGGCCAGATGGGGCTCCAGTTCCGCAGGCCCTCCGTGTAGTGCCACATCCGGTCGCGGTTGATGAGCCGCGCGCCCGCCGCCTCGGTGATGGCGATCATCCGCCCGTCCACGTGCGCCGGCACGCCCTGCACCATGAACTTCGGCGCAGGCCCCAGCCGCGAGGGCCAGCTCTTTCGCACCAGCTCGTGGTTGCCGCCGATGCCGCCCGACGTGACGATGACCGCCGAGGCGCGCACCTCGAAGTCCCCCACCGTCTCCCGGGGAGAGCTCACGCCCCGGGGCACGTCCGTGGGCACCAGCCGCATGCCACGCGCGCCCACCACGGCGCCTCCCTCCACGAGCAATTCGTCCACGCGGTGGCGGAACAGGAAGGAGATCTTCCCCTGCTCGCGGGCCGCCTGGGCCTTGCGGACGAAGGGCGCGAGCACTCCCGGGCCCGTGCCCCACGTCACGTGGAAGCGCGGCACCGAGTTGCCATGCCCCACGGCGCCATAGCCACCGCGCTCGGCCCAGCCCACCACGGGGAACCACCGCATCCCCAGCTGGTGGAGCCACGGCCGCATCTCGCCCGCGGCGAAGCCCACGAACGCCTCCGCCCACTGACGGGGCCAGTGGTCCTCCTCCCGGTCGAACCCCGCCGTCCCCAACCAGTCCTCGAGCGCCAGTGCGTATGAGTCCTTGATGCCCATGCGCCGCTGCTCGGGTGAGTCCACCAGGAACAACCCGCCGAAGGACCAGAACGCCTGACCGCCCAGGCTCTGCTCACCCTCCTGGTCCAGCACGATGACGCGCTTGCCCGCATCCGCCAGCTCCGTCGCGGCCACCAGCCCCGCCAGCCCACCTCCCACGACGATGACATCCGCCTGCTGTCCCATCTGGTCCCTCCAAGGTCGGCGACAGAGCGCGTGATGATAGGGGAACACCCCTCCCCGCGCGACCCTGCGCCCTCGTCGCGAACCCGCTTCCACGTCGGCCCAGCCGGAGCCTCCGTGACAGAGGACCCGCCCACCGCGCCTACGTGTCCATGAAGCGCAGGAGCCCCTGCGTCACCCACAGGCCGAGCATCGTGCTGGGGAGCGGCCACACGAACGACACCAGGTAGATGAGCTTCAACCGGAGCGGCGCCTTCTCGGACGCGCCATCACGCGGGAGGGTCCGGAAGACCGCCTCCCCCGCCCTCCGTAACGCCATCAAGGCCAGGCCCCCCAGCCCGAACCCGATGGACGTCCCCAGCCCGTACCGGGTGACACCGCCGCCTTCGAGCCGGGCCGCGGCCAGGGCTCCCCCCATTCCAGCGGCCCACGCAATCAGACTCATCATGTCCCAGAGACTCACCATCGAGACCTCATCCCATCAGCATGGAGCCGGCCCGCCCCCCTCAATACCAACCATGGTGACAGGGAATCCGGACGACCGGAAGACCTGGACGACATGACAAGGATTGCGTCGCCATTCGTGACAGGATGGCGCCATGTTCGACTGGCTTCGCAAACTGTTCCGCGGCACGGCGTCCACCCCTCGCCCCTCCGCGCCCGACGATGACGCGAGGAAGACGGTGTCCCCTCCGAAGGCCACGCCCTCCGAAGCCATCCCCTGGGGCCGCTGGGTGTGGATCGAACCGCGCTGGCCGCTCCAGGGGCGCTTCCTCGGGTACACCTACGTCGACGCCGAGGCGGGGCTGTCCGCCAAGGGGGGACCCGAGAGCGAGGCGGACCTCGCGGAGGCCCCCTCCGTCACCATGCGGCTCCCCATGGAGTTCCCCTGGCGAATCCTCACGGAGGAGGAGCTCACCGCGCGTGGGCTCCCCGCCACGCCGTCATGGCTCTCCTTCTTCGGCCCCCAGCCCGACCCGAACGCGCCCTGGCGCAAGGACCCTCACCTCCAGGGCCGCTTCCACGAGCGCTATCCCGACGACCTCCAGGTGATGGTGCACGACGGCGACCCCCGCCGCACGAAGCGCGCGCCCGAGGTGTGCTGGGTCCGCATCCTGGGCGCGGAGCCAGGGCCGCCGCGTCTGGCGCGACAGCCCTCCGGGGAGCCCTCCCCCGCCCGAGACACCTGGGTCTATGTCGCCCGCCTCACCAACACGCCTCACGGCCTCCAGGACATCCGCCAGGGCGAGGAGCTGCGCTTCCTGAGCAGCGCCGAGATGCCGTTCCCCCTCCACGTCACGAAGCAGTACCTCGAGGAGCGCGGGAACTGGCTCATCAACCCGTGCAACAAGTGCAGCTGGGACGAGGCAATGGACCCGCCCAGCACCATGGCAAGGTTCCGCTTCCCGGACATGCCCCCGGACGCGGAGCCGGTGACCTTCACCTCGTTCTGCCCCCAGTGCGACGGCTTCCAGGTCCTCACCCGCGCGGGCGCGACGGACACCTGAGCGCCCGCTCGGGGCCCAAGCGCCTCATCCCTCGACGCGAACGTGGAGGGCCGCATCGAACTGGCGCACCACGCAGTCCCCCGCGCTGCCGTCCTCCCACGCGAGCATCGCGAACTCCGCGGGCGCGTCGAGCGCGATGATGGGGTGGTGCCACACGCCAGGGTGGTAGTTCACGCCCTCCCCCGGGCCACAGATGAACGCCTCCAGCCTCGTCACGTCCGGGCCCCCGTCGGACGCCGCGGGCGCGACGCAGACGAGGTAGCGCTCGCACCGCATGGGCAGGAACGCCTGACTCGAATGGGGGTGGTGTTCCAGCAGCTTCACCGTGAAGGGCAGCGCCTGTGGCACCGAGCGGAACACCGCGAGGTTCGGCTTCGCGCCGCTCCGCCCGTTCTCCAGCCGCGCCGACCAGTCGAACCGCACCGCCGTCCCCTGGTTCGCCGCCGAGCCGGGCGCCAGACCCGCGGAGACGACGTCGCCATAGGGGGCGAAGCCCTCGGGCGACAGGGCGCGCGCGACCACGGTCCGAGGGGCCTCCCGGTGCTCACTCATGACACCGAGCATACCCGACCGCTTCGACCCCGAGTCCCTCCCCGCCCGTACGAATCGCGCGGGCTGCTTGAATATCCGTCAAGGCCATCCGTCCCCCGCCCGCTCGCCCCATCCCCGGAGCCCCCGTGCGCATCCTCCTCTCCTCCCTCGTCCTCGCCGCCCTCGCCCTGCCCGCCCGGAGCGACGCGGCCTCGCTGCGCTGTGGCAACAACCTCGCGTCCGACGGCAACTCCATGTCGGAGGTCCTGCTCAAGTGCGGGGAGCCCGCGTCGAAGCACACTCGCGAGGAGCGGACCTCCACCCGGAGTGGACACGGCCGCGCCTCCGACCCGAGCGACCCCAGTCAGAACACCGTCACGTCGGTGACCATCCAGGTCGAGGAGTGGACCTACAACTTCGGCCCCAACCGGTTGATGCAGGTCGTCATCTTCAAGGATGGCAAGCTGACGGACGTGCGCAGCGCGGGCTACGGCAAGTAGCGGGCCCGCGACCCTCCCCCCCCCTCCACCCGGCGTCGGCCAGACCCCATCCAGGGCGTGCTGCATTCCAGGACAACGCCCCACCTTCGCGACGTCATGGCATCTTCCCGGCCCTGACGTGTCCGAAGCACCGATGTCCTCCTCGACCTGAATGGAGCGTCCCCTCGACTCGGGGGGACGGGTCCCCGATGCGAAGCCTTCTCACCGCGCTCCTCCTCCTGAGCGCTCCCGCCGCCAGGGCGGAATCCACGCCCATCCCGGTCGTCTCCTCCGGCCAGGACACCTTCTTCCAGCAGCTCTTCGCCACGCGCTTCTTCAACAGCGGCCGTCCCGGCAACGTGCAGCTCGCCCCGGACGAGCAGACCGTCTTCTTCCTGCGCAACTCCGCCGCCAGCCCCGCCCTCTCCCTCCACGCGTTCGACGTCGCCACCGGCCAGACGCGGGAGGTCCTCACGCCGGAGCAGCTCCTGCGCGGCGCCATGGAGTCGCTCTCCGCCGAGGAGAAGGCCCGCCGCGAGCGCATGCGGATGAGCTCCCGGGGCTTCGGCACGTATGCGCTGTCCGAGGACGGCGCGAAGCTGCTGCTCGGCCTGTCGGGCAAGCTCTATGTCGTGACGCGCGCCACCGGCAAGGTGACGGAGCTGGCCACGGGTCCGGGCGCGATGGACCCGCGCTTCTCCCCGGACGGCACGCAGGTCGCCTACGTCCGCGAGCAGGACGTCTACCGCGTGGACCTCGCCACCAACACCGAGCACCGTGTCACGAAGGGTGGCACCCCGGAGAAGACGCACGGGCTGGCGGAGTTCGTCGCGCAGGAAGAGATGTACCGCTTCACCGGCTACTGGTGGAGCCCGGACGCGAAGTCACTCGCCTACACGGAGTCCGACACGAGCGGCGTGGAGAAGCTCTCCCTCGTGGACCCCAGCCACCCCGAGCAAGGCGCCCAGCAGGTCTCCTATCCGCGCGCCGGCAAGGCCAACGCGAAGGTCCGCCTGGGCCTCATCCCGGTGAAGGGCGGCAAGACGACGTGGGTGAGCTGGGACGCGGAGACCTATCCCTACCTCGCCACCGTGCGCTGGCCGGAGAAGGGCCCGCTCACGCTGCTCGTGCAGAACCGCACGCAGACGGAGGAGCGGCTCCTCGCGGTGGACCCGAAGACGGGCGCCACGCGCACGCTGCTGGTGGAGAAGTCCGCGACGTGGCTCGACCTGGACCAGACCTTCCCGCGCTGGCTGAAGGACGGCAGCGGCTTCCTGTGGCACACCGAGCGCAACGGCGCCCCCGAGGTGGAGCTGCGCGACGCGAATGGCCAGCTCGTGCGCTCCGTCATCCCTCCCTCGGCCGACTTCGAGGAGCTAGTGGGCTATGTGGAGCAGGAGGACACGGCCTACTTCGTGGGCGGCCCCGGCACGGGCGAGCGCTACCTGTGGCGCGTGAAGGCGGGCGCGGCGCCGGTCCGCGTCACCACGGGCGGGCCCGCCCGGGAGATGGGGCGCATGTCCCGCCAGGGCGGGCTGCTGCTGCTCACCACCGAGGGCCCCACGAGCATGAGGCGCACCCTCGTCATGAAGCCGGATGGCACCACCGTGGGTGAGCTGCCCTCCGTCGCGCAGGAGCCTCCCTTCAAGCCCCGCATGGAGGTGCGGAGGGTGGGCAAGGCGGGCTACCCGACGATGGTGCTCCGCCCGCGCGACGCGCGCCCCGGCGTGAAGCTGCCGGTCATCGTCGAAATCTACGCGGGCCCCGGCACCTCCATGGTGCGCCAGGGCATGGCGGAGAACCTCCTGTCCCAGTGGCTCGCGGACCAGGGCTTCCTCGTGGTGAAGCTCGACGCGCCCGCGTCCCTGCGCAAGCCCAAGTACGACTTCGCGCGCGTGCTGCTGGACGAGCAGGTGGCCGCGCTGCGCGAGCTCGCGAAGGAGGTGCCTGAGCTGGACCTGACGCGCGTGGGCATCACCGGCAGCAGCCACGGCGGCTACATGTCCGCGCTCGCCGCCCTCACCCGCCCGGACGTCTTCAAGGCCGCGGTGGCCGTCTCCTCCGTGGTCGACTGGCGCGACTACGACACGCACCTGACCGAGCGCTTCCTCGGCCTGCCCCAGGAACAGCCCGAGGCCTACGAGCGGAGCAACCTGCTGACCCACGTGAAGGCCGGCGCACCCATGGGCAAGCTGCTGCTCGTCCACGGCACCACGGACGACAACGTCTTCTTCTTCCACTCGCTCAAGCTGTCCGACGCGCTGTTCCGCGCGGGACAACCGCATGGAGTGCTGCCGCTCAGCGGCGTCTCGCACATGATTTTCGCCGACCCGCTCGCCGCCGAGCAGCTCTGGCGCCGCACGGCGGAGTACTTCCGGGAGAATCTCTAGGTCCGGGGCGCGCCTCGGGAGAGGCCGTGGCCTCACGAGGAGAGGCGGGCGCCAGGGGGCCGGGGGAGAACCTCCAGGCCCCCGGAGACACCCGACGGAGGGCGGAGGCACACGGCGCTCCGCCCTCCGGGCGTCGTCAGCGCAGCGCGGGCGTGACGACCTTCAGCTGCGGCTTCACCGTCTTCATGTCGCCCACGACGACGAAGGTCATCGCGTCGCGCACCAGCGTCTTCGCGGCGGCCTGCTGCACCTGCTCCGGCGTGACGGCCATCACCGCCTGCACGTAGTCGCGCAGGTACGCGTCCGTCAGGCCATGCAGGTCCACGAACGCCAGCTGGCTGATGATGCCCTCGCGCGACGCGTTCTCCAGCACGAACGTCCCGGCCAGGTAGTTCTGCACCGAGCGCAGCTCCTCCGCGGGCGGCGGCGTCTTGCGCAGCGCGTCCACCTCGCCCAGGATCTCCTTCAGCGACTCCCCCGTGACGGCGGTCGTCACGTCCGCCCGCTGGACCCAGTAGGCGTCCTCCGGGTGGAGGGTCACCATGCTGTGGGGCGAATACGAGTACCCGCGCTTCTCGCGGATGTTCGCGGTGATGCGCGAGCTGAAGTACCCACCGAGCAGGACGTTCATCACCCGCTGCGGGATGTAGTCCGGGCTCGTGGGCGGCACCGCCTTCACCGCGACGCGCACCGTGGACTGCACCGCGCCGGGCCGGTCGATGAACTGCACCGTCTTCGCCACCTTCTGCTTGGGCACGTTGCGCGCGCGCGCGGGCCCGGCCTTCCAGCCGGAGAACGCGTCACGCACCGCCTTCTCCGCCGCCGCCGCGTCGAAGCGCCCGACGATGTAGAGCCGCGCCCGGGCCGCGCCCATGTTGGCGTCGTAGAACGCCCGCACCGCCTCCGGCGTGTACCCCTTGAGCATCGCCTCCGTGGGGAACGTGCGGCCGTACGGATGGTCCCCATAGAGGGACTGCGCCAGCCGCTCGTCGGCGATGACCTGCGGCTGGCTCTTGTAGATGGCCATGTCGCGCAGCAGGTCGCCCTTGATGCGCTCCACCTGCGCCGGGGCGAAGGTGGGGTTCATCGCCACGTCCGCGATGAGCGCCACCGCCTCCGGCGCGGACTCGGACAGGACCTCCATGCCGATGGAGCTCTGGTCCTGGTACGTCGACACGCTGAGCGCGCCGCCCAGCAGCGCCGCCGCCTGGGCGATCTGCTCCGCCGACCGGGTGGTGGTGCCCTCGGGCAACAGCCGCCCCGTCAGGTCCGCGAGCCAGACCTCGTTCGGCTTCTCGTGGATGTTGCCGGTGTCCACCATCAGCCGGATGGCGACCTTGGGCATGTCGCCGTAGGGCACCATCGAGACCTGCAAGCCATTGTCGAGCTTCAGCTCCGTGCGCGCCGGCGGATTGAACGGCTTGGGCGGCCCCGCCACCGGAGGCGCCTCTTTCGCGGGGGCCTGGGCGAGGACGGGGGAGGAGACCAGCCCGAGCACCATCAGCGCGGGCACGATGCGAGTGCGAAGGGTGTTCATGTTCATGGCGCAATCTCCTCAGGGGGCCTGGGTCTTCGCGGCGGCCGCGGGCGCGGGCGTCACCGTGAGGATGGTGCGGTTCTCTCGGCGCAGGTACTCGCGCGCCGTCTTCTGGATGAGCTCCGGCGTCACCTTCATCAGCTCCGCCTCGAGCCGGTTGATGCGGGACGGGTCGTCGTAGAACAGCGCGAACGACGCCAGCAGGTCCGCGCGGCCGAAGCCGTACATCATCTCCACCTGGTCATACAGCTGCGAGCGCGCCTTCACCCGGGCCCGCGCCAGCGTCGCCTCGTCGATGGGCTTCTCCCGCAGGGGCTCCACCGCCGCGTCGATCTCCTTCACGATGGCGTCCGGCGCCGTGGCCTGGTCGTGGAACAGGTACGCCGTCCACTGCATGGGGCCGAAATAGTTCCACTGGCTGCCCAGCTGGTTCGCCCCGCCGAGCACCTCGCCCGTCAGCCCCTTCTGCTGCACCAGCCGCTGGTAGAGCGCGCTGTCGTTGCCCTGCAGCAGCACCTGGTCGATGAGCGCCATCGCGTAGTGCTCGGGCGTGCCGGGCGCGGGCATGTGGTAGCCCACCGCCAGCCCCGGACGCTGCGCCAGCGCGTCCTGCTTGTCCCGGCGCTTCTCCTGCTCCTGACGCGGCTCGGAGATGTCCGGCTTCTTCGGCTGCTCCACCTTGGGCAGCGCGGCGAAGTACTTCTGGACCCAACCCTTCACCAGCTCGGGCTCGAAGTCCCCCACCACCACGAGCACCGCGTTGCTCGGCGCGTAGTACGTCTTGAAGAACGAGCGGACGTCGTCCAGCGTCGCCGCCTCCAGGTCCTTCAGGTCGCCGTAGAAGTTGTGCGCGTTGTACCAGTTGGTGTTCGCCACCTGCGGCATGTCCAGCCACGGGAAGCCCCCGTAGGGCCGGTTGAGGACGTTGACCTTCACCTCGTTGGCCACCACGCCCTGCTGGTTCTTCAGGTTCTCCTGCGTCACCTCCAGGCTCCGCATCCGGTCCGCCTCGGCCCAGAGCATCGTCTCCAGCGCGTTGGAGGGGACGATTTCGAAGTAGTTGGTGAAGTCGAAGCGCGTGGAGCCGTTGAGCACGCCGCCGTTCTTCTGGATGAGGCGGATGAACTCCATCTTCCCCAGGTTGCGCGAGCCCTGGAACATCATGTGCTCGAACAGGTGCGCGAAGCCCGTGCGGTCCTTCGGCTCGATACGGAAGCCGATGTTGTAATAGACAGCCACCGCCGCCGTGGGCGACGTGGTGTCCCTGGACAGGACCACCTTCAAGCCATTGTCGAGCTTGAAGTAGTCCACCGGCACCTGGAGGCCAGTCCGCTCTGGCGCGGGGGCCTCCGCCGTCGGCGCCTCCGCCACCGGAGCCGGTGAGGGCTTCGGCGCTTCCTGCGTGGTCGCACACCCAGTGAGCGCGGCCAGCGCTACCGCTCCCAACATGCTTCGCATCGGACCTCCTCGGGGGACTTCGATTCGTTACCGAAGGACGCAGCCACTACGTCGATGTCGCGACCCGATTGCCAAAGTTTCCGGGTTCTCGCAATGGAACAAATCCAGCCGGACGCACGACGCGCGACGTCGTCCCCGGCGCGTCCCGCGCCCCCAACGTCACCTGGAGGACACTCGGCCCGCCCGCGCCAATTCCTGCCACGCCCCGCTCTCGCGCTGACTGCGCATGGGCGCGACTTTGTGGTTTTGGGGACTGGACACGATAATCCCGTTTGCCTGCTCGCGTGCCGTGAGTCAGGCGTCGCTGCGTGGAGACATCATGAACTCGTGCTCGAAGATGCTGCTTGCTGGCGCCGCGCTGTTGCTGACCCCGCTGACCGCGTCCGCGCTGCCGGAGGACTGCGACGTGGCCTGTGAGCCCACCACCCCGTGCTGGGTGCGGTGTGCCCTGCCCTGGAACACGACCATCGTCACGTGTGGCGTGTGGGTGGAGGAGTACTCCGTCGGGACGTGCGGTCAGACGCTGGACGCGCCCGCCGAGGAGCCTCGGGCGGCGGTGGAGACGCAGGCGCCGGTGTGCACCGAGCCGATGGTGAGCGCCCCCGCCCCGTCCCGGTAGTCCCCGGCGCAGCCGGCCCCGCGCTCCCGGACGTGGAGAGGCGGGGCCGTCGTTCGTCACGCGGGCGGGCGGCGCGCTACCACTGCGCGGGGTCCGCGTCCGCGAAGGTCGTCCCCACGCCAATCTCGTCGAACCAGACGCTGCGCGTGCCCTGGCTGCCCTGCATGTAACCACTGTCATGCCAGCCATTGGCATACAGGCCCACGCGGAACTGGAAGGAGCGGTCGTCCGCCACCGTGGTGGGCAGGTTGTACTGCTCCAGCACCTTCACGCCGTCGAACCAGAGCTTGTAGTAGCCGGTGTCATCGCTGGCCCACTTCGCCTGGATGACGACCTTGTGCCACGTGCCCGCGGTCACCGTGGCCAGGTTGCCGAACGTCACCGTCTTCTGGCTGCACACGGTGCCCTGCTTCACGCGCGTGAAGAGCTGGTTGCCCTGCAGCCACACCATGCTCGACGGCATGTAGTCGTCACAGCCCGTGTCCGAGAAGTCCGCGATGAACTGCGCGATGTTGTAGGACTGCGGCTGGAACTGCCAGTCCTGCTGGAGCCGGAACGCGAAGCCGTAGAAGCCCATGTCTCCCCGGCGGTACACGTTGCTCCGCATCACCTCCGAGTGATAGCGGCCGGTGTACGCGGCGTCGTAGACCTGCGTGGTCTTGATGGCCGTGGGGCCTTCGTAGGTGACGTTGGTCACCTCCACCACGGAGCCGTTGTGCTCGTGGTTGACGGAGGTCCAGCCGGCCAGCGTGCCCGTGTTGCGGAAGAGCGAAGCGGCGTGCGCCACGAGGCCGGACAGGAGCAGGGAGGCCGCGACAGCCACGCCGAGGTTCTGGAGCTTCATGGGGTCCCAGGGGTGTGATGAACAGCCCGGACGCCCGCTCCGCACCACGCGAGGAGTGGACCCGGACCGCCAGGGAAATTCTGGTATTTCCACATATACCCGCTTCGTGGGTTGGCGGCGGGGTCTTCGATTCACGAGGTCCCAAGCTGTTGGCTGGCGAGCAGGGGGCCGGTGGCGGAGGGGCCGTTTCGGGAGGGGCGGAGGGCCAGGGCCCGCACTATGGTGGGGGGCGATGAGCGACACGGGTACGCGGCCGACGGGCAAGCTGGCCATCGAGGTCAGGGACCTCCACAAGTCCTTTGGGGACAACGCGGCGCTGCGCGGCGTGAACCTCGAGGTGCCGGAGGGGACGACCTGCGTCCTGATGGGGGTGTCTGGCTCCGGCAAGTCGGTGCTGATGAAGCACATCATGGGGCTGATGCGGCCGGACCGGGGCGTGGTGCTGGTGGACGGGGAGGACGTGGCGAAGATGGACGAGGCGGCGCTGAGCCAGATGCGCCGCAAGCAGGGCATCCTCTTCCAGGCGAACGCGCTGTTCGACTCGTTGAACGTCTACGACAACGTGGCCTTCCCGCTGCGTGAGCGCACGCGCATGTCCGAGTCGGAGATTCAGCAGACGGTGGACAAGACGCTGGCGTCGGTGGGCCTGTCGCACGCGAAGACGCGCTTCCCCGGCGAGCTGTCCGGCGGCATGCAGAAGCGCGTGGGCTTCGCGCGCGCGGCCATCCTCCAGCCGAAGATCCTCCTCTACGACGACCCCACGGCGGGGCTGGATCCGCTCACCACGGCGTCGGTGAACGAAATCATCTTCACGGGCAAGCAGCAGCTGGGCGCCACGTCGCTGGTGATTACGCCGGACGTGGCGTCCGCGTTCGGCATGGCGGACAACCTGGCGCTGATGCACGAGGGCCGCGTCGTCGAGTACGGCCCGCCGGACACGTTCCGCGAGTCCAAGCACCCCGCGGTGCAGGCCTTCCTGCGCAACTGGCTGCGCCGCCGCGCGCAGAAGGGCGGCGACGCGGCGAAGCACTGAGGATGGGTCAGGGCGCGCAGTAGCGGACGCCGTCCAGGAAGCGCTTGTCGCCATCCCTCGTCAACACGAGGGCGCCCATGTGGTCGGCGTCGAGCCGCTCTTGCAGGACCCACTGCGACGTGAAGAGCATCGGCAGGGGCCCCTGGGGAGGCGTCTGCTCGACGTCCGCGCCATCTCCCTGACGGGTCCACAAACGCCCCCAGTGGAGATAGCTGCCATCCTCCTGCAGGACGAACGCCCTGGAGATCCACGCCAGACTGAGCTGACCGTCCTCCACCAGCGCGCTGTACCAGAGCGTCTCGCCCCTCGGCACCGCGAGCAGAGACTGGGGCTGGCCCTGGCCGAAGAGGTCCTCCACCACGAAGCCCCGCAGGGAGGTATGGCCTTCCGTGTCGGGAGGAGTGCTCCCCCTGAAGACGAGGACCGGAGAATCCAACGCGCCTCCACGCGCCGCTCCCAGGTCCACCAGCAAGGGCGTGGAGGAAGAGAGCGCCGGGAATCTCCGCTCGTCACCCACACGCTCGAGCCGCTCGTCGAAACGACCAAGGCGGAGGGTCGTGTCCACTGACAGGTCCTTCGACTCCTCGATGGCGATGGCCACTTCTCCATTGCGCAACCAGAGCGCGTCACCGAGCCAGACGTAGGAGTCCACCGCCTCCGAGGTGAAGAGCACTCTTGGCGCCGTCACAATCTGTCCTCGCGCATCGAACACCGCTCCCCACACCTGGCGTCCGTTCCCGTCAACGAGGTCCTGACGCCATACGACCAAGAGGCGCTGACCATCTGACGAGGCCTTGACCCTCGAACCGATCCAAGCGCCGTCAGGAGTCGTCGGGCCCTTGAAGTCCGGCATGAGCCTCACGGTTCCCTCGGGCAAGGGCCCCGGGCGTCCGGACTCGTCGAGCGGAGCCAGGTAGGCTCGGAACTCGGTCGGAGAGCCTTCTCCCGTCGAGTAATAGAACGCGGGCCCTTCAGCGGTTCGGACGAGACTGGACGACACCATGATGTTGGTGCGTCCCTCCGGAGGCGGCTCCCACGCGGCGGGCACGCGCTCCGTCCCCTGCAATCTCAACTGGGAATCCAGCCGGAAGATGCGTCCTTCGGAGGCGAGGCCCGGGACCGACACCAGGAGTCCTTCGCTCGTGCGAAGAATCGAGGCCTCCCTCCAACCCACGTCACGCGAGCCCAGCTCCGTGATTCTCGACCACGTCGGCGGGTCCACCACGCCGTCACAGTCGTTGTCGAGCCCGTCGCAGCGCGACTCCGTCTCCTCGTAGTCCGCGCCGTAGGAGCGTGCCGTGCACACCGGCTCGTACGCTCCATCCACCAAGGCCCGCTTCGCGCCCGCACAGACGCCCCGTGTCTTCTCGCACGGCAGCGCCGCCGTCGTCCCACCGTCATCGCCGGAGCCGCCGTCCCCGGAGCCGGCATCCTCCACGCCCCCATCGGGCACAGTGCCCGCATCCGGCGACGGACTCGACGACGAACCACATCCCCACAGCGACATCAGGAGCACGAGCCCCGTACACATCCGAACGAGTCGACCTTGCATGGAAGGGCAATGTCGCACACCTCCAGGCAGTCCTGACACCCGTCTGTCTGGAAATTCCGGCCGCGCAAGCCCTTTCACGCACAACCCGTGAATCGCTCGCGAGTCCCGCGAGGAGCATTCCTGCCTCCTCGCGGGGAGCCTCAGGTCACCCTGCTAGCGATTGAGGCCGATTCGAGCGCCCGAGCCCGGCGGCACGCAGGTGTAGGTCACCTCCTGACCCACCGTCTTCGCGTAGGTGCGCAGCGTCGCGTCCGTCACGTTCGCCACCGTCCCGTCATCCGGCGTGAAGGCATTGGCCGTCGGGCTGAAGAGGAAGCCCTTCACCCTCCCCCCCAGCGCCACCTTCGCCACCAGGTCGCACTCGGTCACCGCGCCACCGAGAATCTTCGACGCGAACGCCGTCTTCGCCCGCTGGATGAGCAGGTCGACACGCGGCCCCGCGCTCGCCGCGTTCGTGCTCGTCAGCGTCACCTGCTGCCCCACGATGGGCGCCAGGTCCGTGTCGAACGCGAGGATGAGCTGCTCCACGTCCCGCCGCGTCGCGTCCGGGTTGTTCAACGGGAACCCCACCCCGATGCTCGGGATGAACACGATGGCCGACAGGAACCGCGCGATGGTGTCCACCGCCCCGTCATGCACGAAGCCGAAGCCACGCACCTGGTCCCCCTGCCACCCGCTGTCCGGCGCCAGGAAGAACGGCGTCGTCGGATTCCCGAACATGCCCACCTTCTGATACGCGTTGCGCAGGTGCGGAATCTTCACGATCTGCGGAATGTTCTCGAAGCTCGCCTGACCATCCGTGCCGAAGAAGCCCTTCGCCGAATCCAGCCGGTGGCAGCCCTCGCAGGTGAAGCCCAGCCCCTCGCCGAGGGGCAGGCCGTCCGAGCGACGTGAGCCCGCGTAGAAGTTCAGGCCCCGCTGCTGCGCCGCCGTCAGCGTGTTGTCCAGGTTGCGCACCGGGTTGGGCGGCAGCTGCACCTGCAGCTGGAAGTCGGTGAAGCGCTGCATCTCCGTCTGCGTGGGCTTGGTCGCGCGCCCCAGCAGCCCCTCGAACGCGACGATGAAGTTCATGAAGGAGAGGTTCGGGTCCGTCCCGTTCACGCCGAAGAAGCCGTTGGAGCGGTCACCGCGCCAGTGCATCGCGCCGGAGACCACCATGCCGCGCAAGGTCTGCGTCGTCATGGGGCCCTTCATCGGGTGGAAGTCCTCCACGCGGCCCGAACCGTTGATGTGCGGCTTGAGCAGCTCCGCCGCGCCGAGCAGCCGGCCCGGAATCGGGTTCTGCACCACGTCGTCGTCCGGGTTGCCCAAGTCCCACGCCAGGTCATCCATGTCGCCGAAGATGTGGCAGCTGGCGCACGACGCCTCGCCGTTGGCGGAGAACGTGGCGGCGTCATAGAGGACGGGCCGCCCCTGCACCACGGCCGCCGGCTCCGGGTTGGGCAGCACCTGCTTGCCCAGCTCCGCCTTGGTGGCCAGGTCGATGACCTTCACCGAGTTGTCGAAGCGGGTCATCACGTACAGTCGACCGCGCGCCTCATCCAGAATCAGGCCGCTGGGACCACCTCCGCTGACGGGGATGTACGCCGCGCTGTTCAGCCTCGGGTTGAAGCTGTCCGCCTCCAGCGCCTGCGTGTCGAACACGCCAATCTTGCTGGAGCTGTACGCGGCCACGTACAGCGTGCGGCCGTCCCGGCTCACCACCATGTCCGTGGGCGTGGCCAGGCTGTGCTGCTTCGCCGTGGGGTCGAAGCCGGGGTCCGTCGCCAGCTTCGTGTAGTCCAGGTGCTTGTTGAGGTGGCGCGGCAACACGCTGCCGCCGAGGATGGCGGTGATGCGCGTCTCCGCCAGATGGCCCTGCACCGTGGTGCCGCCGTAGTTGCCCGGGCCCTCGAAGCGCACGTGGTTGAACGCCTCCGTGTTGGACACGTACACCGTGCCCGTCACCGGGTTGGTCACCATGTTGAACAGCGTGGTGCCCACGTGCGCGTAGGCCGCCTTCTGCCCCAGCGAGTTCGCGTCGATGGCGAACACGTCCTGGTCCGGCAGACGGAAGCGCACCGCGTTGTTCCAGTTGCGGCCCAGCTCGTCCTGCCACTGGCTGAACTGGTTGTTGTACTTCACGATGAGGGCCACCTCCGGCGCCTCGATGCCCTCGTGGTTGGTGGCGGGGCCCGGGCTGCCGCCCGGATAGATGGAGCCATTCACCAGACACGGCAGATAGGGATTGAAGCCCTCGCAGACGGTCTCCTCCAGGATGCTCGTCGTCTGGTTGCCGGACTTGAAGATGGCCGCGTACACCGTCTGGCCATCCGGGCTCACCGTCAGCGCGCGCGGCGTGTCGCCGAACAGCGTCACGATGCGCACGGGCGTCCCCCCCAGCGTCGTGCCCAGGTTCGCCGGGTCGAACACCCAGAGGTCCGCGCGGCCCACGCCCGGCGTGGTCAGCTGCGGGTCGCCCGCGCCCGGCACCGCCGCGATGGACGCGTGCGTGCGGTGCTGGCCCCGGTGCGCGGTGGTGATGAACGCGCGGCCCGTCGTGCCCGCGAACACGATGTCACGCGGCTCGTCCCCCACCAGCAGCGTGCGCACCACGCGCGGCACGCCCGTCAGCGACACCACGCTGACGCTGTCCGACAGGTGGTTCACCACCCAGACCTCGTCGTTGGTGCGCGCCGCCACCGCCACCGGCTCCAACCCCACCGGCACCCGCGCGCGCAGGCTCAGCCCGGAGGCGCTCACGTCGAAGATGGACAGCGTGTTGTCCGGCGTGTTCACCGCGAACAGGCGCGCGCCGTCCGGCGACAGCGCGAGCGGGCGGACATGGCCGCTCTCGAAGGTGATGAACGTCGGCGGCGCCGCCATTGCCGGCCCAAAGCCCGGCGACACCACGGCCAGCAGCGCGAGCGCCGCCAGCCAGGACCTCTGGATGCTCAACAGCCTCAGGGGAGTCATGGGGAGTCAGACCTCTCTACGGGTTCCAGGGGGACGACCACGGCGCGAGCCCATCCCACGCCGCGCACCGCGAGCCCGCCCCCCGCGCCGGCAACCCACGGCGAGGACGACGAGCACGACGGAAGGGGGAAGGTCGGAACGAATGCGAGCGGAACGGAAAAAGCGCGGAGCCCCTGAAGCGCTACGCCGCGCGACGGGAACTCCGAGTGGTAACGCGTTGTGTCACCCAGCGGACACACGAGGCGAAAGCAAGCATCCGCACCTCCGACATGGCAGGATTTCGAGGAAGACAGGCTACCGACAGCAACGCGGCGTTGCTTGCCCGTTTCCGCCAATTCCTTTGGCCGAAAGCGACACCATGAGCCAATCCGCGACCCTGTTGACGAGCTGGGCGCTGGCGCTCCACCGGACGCTCGAGCTGCGTGGCGTGCAATCGCATCCGTTGTTCGTGAAGGCGGGGTTGGACCCGCGCCTGCTGGGGGACGCGAACGCGCGCTATTCGATGGAAGGGATGACACGGCTGTGGCGGCTGGCGGTAGAGTCGTCGGGGGACCCGGCCATCGGGCTGGAGATGGCGCGGCAGGTGAGCCCCACGACGTTCCACGCGGTGGGCTACCGCCTCAACGCGTCGAGCACGCTGCGCGAGGCGTTCGAGCGGCTGGTGCACGCGGTGGCGCTGGTGAGCGACGCGCTCCGGCCTTCCTTCACGCGGGATGGGGATTGCTACCATGTGATCCTCTCCGCCACGGATGGCGGGCCCGACCTGTGCGAGGAGGAGACGGACGCGGTGGCGTACCTGCTGGTGCGCTTCTGCCGGGTGGCCTATGGCCGCGAGCTGTCCCCGCGCGAGGTGCTGCTGCGGCGCGCGCGTCCGCCGGAGCTGACGCCGTACGAGAAGCTGTTCCGCTGCAAGGTGACGTTCGAGGCGGAGGCGGACGTGCTCATCTACGAGCGCGCGCCGTTCGAGGCGACGCTGCCAGGAGCCAACCCGGAGCTGGCGCGCATCAACGACGAGCTCATCTCCCGGCACCTGGCGAGGCACGCGGGGCTGGACGTGGTGGCGCGGGTGCGAGCGGTGCTGGAGGAGCTGCTGCCCCAGGGCGAGCCCACCCAGGAGAAGGTGGCGGAGCGGCTGCACATGAGCTCGCGCAGCCTCCAGCGGCGGCTGGTGGACTCGGGCACCGGCTTCCGCGAGCTGCTGGCGGAGACGCGCCGCACCCTCGCGCTCGCCTATCTCGCGGAGCCTGGGTGTTCGGTGAGCGAGGTCGCGTACCGACTGGGCTTCTCCGACGTGAGCACCTTCACCCGCGCCTTCCGCCGCTGGACGGGCCAGCCACCCAGCCGCTTCGGCGCCCCGTCCCGCGCGCGCCAGGGCCGCGCGTGAGACGCCCAGGCTGGCTGGCATTCCCATTGCTTTGATGGGATGAAGCGCGGCCCGCCGCCCACGGCTCCCGTCATCGACCATGCCACCTGCGTCCTCCAAGACACGTCATGGCCTCCGGGCCCTCCTGCTCCTGCTCGCGGGCGGGGTGCTGTCGTGCCACGCCGCCGAGCCACCGCGGCCTCCGCCCCGCGTCGTCCTCTGGGCGTGGGAGCGACCGGAGGACCTTCGCTTCCTCCAGGGCCAGGACGTCGAGGTGTCCGTCCTGCTCGCGACGCTGAAGCTGCGGCCCTCGCGCCTGCTCACCTTCACGCGCCAGCAACCCATCCGGCTGCCTCCTGGCATGCGCCCGCGCGGCACGGTGCGGCTGGAGATGCAAGCAGGCGCGTCGCTGGCGCGCTACACACCCGACCAGCTGAGCGAGGTGGCGCAGCGGCTGGCCGAGCTGGCCCGGAAACGGGACGTGTCCATGCTCCAGCTCGACTTCGATGCCCGGGAGTCGGAGCAGGAGGCCTACCTCGCGCTGCTGCGCGAGCTACGCGGGCGCCTGGAGGCCTCGCGGCGCCTGTCCATCACCGGGCTCGCGTCGTGGTGCGTGGCGGGCAGCTGGCTGGAGCGGGCGCCGGTGGACGAGGTGGTGCCCCAGTTGTTCCGCATGGGCCCCGAGGCGCCGACGTGGCGCGCGCGCTTCGCCCGAGGCCCCGTCGCGTCCTGTGGCGACAGCGTGGGCCTGTCCATGGACGAGTGGCACCGCGCCCCCCAGGGCCCCTCCACGCTCTACCTCTTCAACCCCCACCCGTGGACGCGCGACACGCTCGCCCGGGCGATGACGGACCTGACCTCATGAAACACCTGTTCGTTGGTCTCGCCGGCCTCACGCTCCTGCTGCCCTTCGAACGGGCCGAGGCGTGTGGCTCCTCGTACATCGGTTCCGTCTACGTCCACAGCACCCACCCCGACCGCCCCTACGAGCCCTTCGCCGCGGGACAACTGGGCGTGCTGCGGGAGAGCTACCGGCCCATGTACCTGGCCTATGCGTGGCGCGCGATGATGGGGATTCCCACCACGCCGGAGGAACAGCGCGAGGTGGTGGCGACGTGGGCGCGCATCCAGGGCGACGTCGAGCCGGAGCCGCCGATTGACGAGGTGGCGCGCTGGCATGCCGCGCGGAGGGAGGCGCTCGGCTTGCCGGCACAGACTCCGGAGGCCGGTCCCCCACCGAAAGACCAGGGCGAGGGCTACCTCCGCATCCAGGGCGATGCGTTCGTCCAAGCCGCGCGGACCGCCCAAGACCTCACGCGGAAATGGAAGAAGCATCCCCTGCTGCTCGCGGAGTGGGTCGCGAACCAGGACGGGGTGTTCGGCGAATGTCCGCCGCCTTCCGAGCCGGCGCCATCGATGGACGAGGGGCTCCCCGCCGCGGTGAAGACCCGGCGTCGGGTCGAGCGCGACTATCAGGTCGCGGCCTCCGCCTTCTATTGCGGCCGCTTCGACGATGCGCTCGCGGCCTTCCGGCGCATCGCCGAGGACACCGACTCCCCCTATCGGGCTCGCGCCGCGTACCTCGTGGCGCGCACGCAGGTTCGCCAGGCGCTGATGGAGACGAACCACCAGGCCGACTGGCGCAAGGACGTCGTCTTCCTGAAGCGCCTCACGGACGCGGACGCCACGATTACCACCCTCCTCGCCACGCCGAAGCTGCGCGAGTTCCACGGTCCGGCGCGACGGCTGCGCGGCATCATCCGCTCCCGCACCCAGCCCGCGGCCTGGGCGTGTGAGCTGCCGGGGCTCGTGCTCCAGCCAGGGACGGGCTCGGCGCTCGCCACGGAGCTGGGGGACCTGGGCGCGACCTACGACCTCCCGACCAATGCCTGCGAGGGAAGTCCCGCGGACGCTCGCGAGCTGTTCGAGTGGCTCCGCGTCACCCACGTCCCCTACTACCTGGGACACGACGAGAACCGGAATCGACAGGCCTATGACGTCGCGGTGGCGCGGTGGAAGAAGAACGCCCGCCAGCCCTGGCTCGTCACCGCGCTGCTCAAGGCGCGCGTGGGCTACCCGGGGCTGGAGGCGCTGCTCGCCGCGGCGGCCCAGGTGCCCGTCACCGCGCCCGGGGGGCTGACGCTCGCCTACCGCGCCGCGCACCTCCTCCATGAGCGGGGCGACCTCGAAGCCGCTCGCGCGCGGCTGGCGACGATATCCCCCGAGCTGACGAAGGACCGTCTCTCCAGCGACAACCTCGTGCGGTCGGAGCGGCTCCTGCAGGCGCGGAGCTGGGAGGAGGCCCTCTCCTACGCGACGTTGCGACAGGTGGGTGAGGACGACGGGGAGCGCTTCTCCGACATCCTCGAGACGCCCCTGACGGAGCGCTTCGTGAGGTTCAGCGCGGAGGCCGAGAACACGCTCGACCCGCAGCTCACCGCGCGCCGCCTGGGCGAGCTGGCCCGGAGCGACCTCGCGCCCGCCGCGCTTCGTCGAAGGATGCGGTGGACCGCCTTCGCGCGGGCCGCCGTGGTGGGCGATGACGACGCACTCCAGGCCATGGCGAAGGCGCTCTCGGAGACGGAGCCCACCGCGAAGGCGGAGCTGGTCACGCTCCTCGGACGGCCGACCGCCGAGGAGCGCCTGTTCGAGGCCCGCCTGCTGGTGATGGGACTCCCCGCCCTCTCTCCGTTCCTGTCGGGAGAGGCGAGCGCCTCGCCCGGCGCCCCCGCGGCGGACCTGGCCACGGCGGGCAACTGGTGGTGCAGGGGGACCCAGCCGCTCCCCACACAGCCCTTCTCCTTCGCGAGCGAGGAGGAGCGCACCCAGGCCGCCACCGAGTGGAAGACGATGACCGCGGCCAGCACCGCGGTGGCCTACTTCGCGAAGGTCGCCATCGCCTGGGCCAAGGACCACCCCGACGACCCACGCTCCCCCATCGCCCTCTACCGCACCGTCCGCGCCAGCAAGCTCGGCTGCGCCAAGGAGACCCCCGAGGCCCGCGAGGCGTTCCGCTACCTGCACAAGCACTACGGCAAGAGCCCCTGGGCGAAGCGCGCGCCGTATGTCTATTGAGCGCCCGTCACGTCCGGGCCATCACCGGGAAGCGGTCCGGTCCGTCCGGGAGAGACACGCCACGGACGAACAGGTCCGCGTCGGTGTCCTCCGCCAGCTCCCGAGCGTCGGGCCACCAGCGCTCCGGCGTGAAGCCGAACTGGATGGAGGTGACGGGCGCGTCCACCAGACGCGACAGGTGGGGTCGCAGGTCGAAGGGCTCCCTCGCGAAGATGTCCTCGATGTGGAGCGTCCCGTCCTCCACGCCCGCGAACACCCACGCATCGTCGCCCAGCCGCCGCAGCGGGCGCGCGAAGTTCGCCGCCGCGTACCAGCTGGCGATGCGCCCGTGACGCCACGCCCCGAAGCGCTCCGTCACGGGTGTGCTCGTCTCCGCCAGCGCATGCAGCTCCGCGCGCACGGACGCATGGGACAGGTCCAGCACGGGGGCCCTGGCGCCGCCGGGCTCCACCGCCAGCGAGACACCGAACAGCGACTGCCGCCGGGGCACGAAACCGAAGCGCGGGTAGAACCCGAGCACGTTCTTGTTCGCGAACAACAGCACGGGCGCGTCGCCACAAGACTCCAGCGCGGCCTCCATCGCGAGCCGTGCCAGTCCACGCCCACGGTGGGACGGTACGCACCCCACCGCGCCGAGCTGGTAGCCCAGGACGTCACGGCCCTCGACGCGGAGGTGCATCCTCGTCACCGAGGCGTTCGCCACCACCTGCCCGCCGTCGAGCACGCAGAAGGCGTGGTAGTCGTCCGTCCACTCGCCCCAGGCGCACCAGCGCCGGAAGTCCACGGTGCGGAAGACACGCGGCACGTATTCACAGAACGCCTCCTGGGATTTCTTGTCGCGAGGACCGACGCGGATGACCTCGGGTCTGGCGGAGCTCATGGCGCGACAGGATAGCCTCCGCGCCATGTCCCTTCATCGACGCCTCGTCATCGTGGGCTGGCTCGCCCTGCTCGCCGGGTGTGCCCACGCGCCGCGCGCACTCCTCTCCCTATCGCCTCGGGCGGACGGACACGCCGTCCGCTTCGAGAGCGTGGGGTTGCTCCACGATGGCGCCGCACTCCGTGCCTGACGGGGTCTCCTGCCCCAGGCCCGCACGACGCCCTGACAGGGATGAAGAGACACCCCGAAACTTTTGTTGCGCGAATTGCGACATTGAATCGGCGGTGCATCCTGTCGTCAGAATGCGCGCTCCGCCGTTCATCGCCTGGCGGACCCCTCACCCAAAAGGAGCAGTACGAATGATGCGCCTCTCACGGGCTCTGTCCCTGACGTCGCTGTGTCTGTCGCTGGCCGCCTGTGGCGCCAGCAAGCTGTATACGCTGCCGGTCGACTCCAACCGGGTCTCCGAGACGCAGGCCAACCTCTGGACCTGCGCCACCCAGGCCGGCTTCGAGTCGCAGACGCACGGCTCGGACACCACCAGCGTCAAGTACGACGAGACCGCCATGCTGTACTACCGCTATGACGGCGCGGGCGCGTTCACCTTCCAGGTCATCGTGGACGACAAGGCCGTTCCGCCCGCCCAGGTCGAAGGCAAGCTCGCCGATGCCCGCCGGCAGGGCGAGGCCCTCTACGCCTGCGCGCAGGACCGCCTCAATCCCCAGTACGTCCAGGCCGCCGCGCCGTCCTCCACCACCATCAACGTCAACCTGAACGCGAACGTCGCGGCCGACCCCTCCGGTGGCGGCGCGTCCGTGTCCGCGGGGGGCACCAGCGCGAGCGCGTCCGTGTCCGGCGCGTCGGCGTCGGTGGACGTGGACGCGGGCACCTGTGCCCGCGCCGTGGACTGCTATGCACGGCTCGCCAAGACGGTGTGCGAGGGCGCGCAGGACTGCAGCTTCAAGGTCGAGCTGTCCGGCAATGACGAGACGAGCTGCCGCGACGCCCTGCGCCGCGTCCCCGACCTCCTCGTGCCGTTCAAGATGGTGCGCCCCAACCTCTCCGCGCCGGCGGTCTGCCGGGCGGATTGAGCCCGTGTGACGCGATAGACAGACGTCCGCCCTCGCGCGAGAGCTCGCGAGGGCGGACGCGGCCCGCGACACCAGCGCGGGCTATCAGTGGATGCGCAGCGCCAGCTTGCCCAGGTGGTGCTTGCCCACGGCCTCGTGCGCCTGGTGGGCGTCATCCAGGCGGAAGACCTTCGACACCTCGACATGGAAGGGCCCGGCCTCGATGAGCTTGTTGAGGCGCGCCTGGGCGTCGGCGTTCGGCTCGCCGTTGTAGGAGGAGACGCGCACGCCGTCGGGCCCCTTGGGCTCCGGCACCACGCCGTTGGGGTAGGCGATGTGCCCGCCCTTCTTCACCAGGGCCAGCACCTTGCGGTGGTCGCCCCCCGCGAGCACCAGCGCCGCGTCCAGCCCGTCTGGAGCGAACTCCCGCACCGCCTTCTCCACGTCATCGGCGCGGCCGTCCACGGCCTTGTCCGCGCCGATGCGCTTCGCCAGCTCCACGCCGTCCTTGCCCGACGCCACCGCGAGCACCTTCGCGCCCAGCCGCTTCGCGAACTGCACCGCGAGGTGGCCCACGCCGCCGCTCGCGCCGTACACCAACAGCTTCGTGCCCTCGCGGACCTTCAGCATGTCATCCACGCCCTCCAGGGCGGTGAGGCCATCCGCCGCCAGCACGCCCGCCTGCTCCTCGCTCAGTCCCCGGGGCACGTGGGACACGTAGTCCGCCTTCACGGCGACGTACTCGGCGTAGAAGCCCCCCTTGTCGTTGAGGAAGCCGAAGGCGTACACCTTGTCGCCCGCCTTGAAGCGGTCGACGCCCTCGCCCACCGCGGCGATGGTGCCGGCGCCGTCCGAGCCGAGCACGTACGGGAAGGACGCCTTGGTCCCCTTGTAGCTCTCCATCTCGCCCTCGCGCTCCGCGGGGTCCCACTGGCCCACGCCCGCCGTGCTCACCCGGATGAGGACCTCTCCCTTACCTACCTTCGGCACGGGCAACGTCTTCACGCCAAGCACCTCGGGGCCGCCAAAGCGGTCGATGGCGGCGGCCTTCATCTGCGTCGGAACGGATGAGCTCATGATGACTCCTCGCGCGCGGGCGGGGGACCCGCGACGGACAGGGTTTCATCGCAGGCTGGACACTCCCCCCGGGGAGTGCAGTGCGCGGGCGGAGCCCCGAGCCAGGGCCCGACCTCACGCCCGCCTCGGGGGCGGCCATGCTCCGGCCGGGAAGAAACTCCGCGCCACTGTGGACGGCTTACGCGGGTCCCCCAGGTGCCGAAGGGAAGGAAGGACGGACATGGCCGAGGACCAGCCCTTGCGACAGGCCCTCTGCAGGCGATGCGGTGCGGTGCTCTGGGATGGCGAGCCGTGCCCGTTGTGCGGCTCCCAGCCGAAGTCGGACCCGGTGGTTGATGCGGAGTGGCTCGACGCCAGCGCGATGCCGGCGGCGGATGTCTTCCGGTTCTGGTGGAGCCCAGCCACGACTCTCGCGAGCGAGCGCTTCGTCGAGGTGCTGCGCAGCATGGGCGACACCGGTATCCAGGTGAAGGAGGTGACCGTGGGGCGGCCCGCCGAGGCTGGAGCCAGGCTGTAGTCTGGCTTGAGCCATCATCACGGTTCCGGCAGAAAGAGTCGGGAGGTGGTCCCGATGTCCGTTGAGGAGCGAGTCGTCAAGTGGTTGAAGGATGGGCGGCAGGTCGGGAAACGGTACTCGTTCGTTCGCGATGGCGAGACGTTCTGGGGAGCCTTGGCTATCCAGCGAGTCGACGACGCCTACACCGCTGTCTTCTGGGAAGTGGCCGAATCGGTCATGTGGATGGAAGAGGAGCATCGTCGGGAGCGTGCGAGCTTCGACACTGTCGCGGGCGCCCTTGCATTCCTTGAAGGACGGACAGGGAGGGCGGTCGACGATCTGGCTCCACTCAAGGGCGCGAGGGTCTTCAAGCCATAGCGATGTGCACGGGGCGCCGCCGAGCAGTTGCAGGCAAGTCTCTACCGCTGCACCCCTGGGAATAGCGGCCCCTTGCCGAACTCGGGCATTCGCTCGAGCCGGAGCATGGCGAGCCTGAGGAAGCCCATGGACTCCCCCTGTGTCAGAGAACTTGTCGCCTCGGCTGAGGTGCCGAGCTGACGACGCCCTGGGGGGCCACCTGCAAGGCCAACGGCGTCAACCCCGAGGTGTGCCTGGCCGACGTCCTGCTCGCGACCACGAAGGGAACGCCCTCGGCCCGCTCCGCGCCCCGAGCACGCCCTCCGTCTGCCTTCAATCTCGACCGCCACGTCGTTAGCCGGACGGATTCAGAGGAGGGAGGGCCGCGAGCACGATGGCGTGCCCCCTCAATACGACCAAGTCAATTCAGGAGACGACTTAAGTCCGAAGAACTCCGATCCCATAATCCTCGCCTCATCGTTTTTTATCGAGAACCCGACTCAAGTGACCAGTGACAGGTCTTCGATGCCACCACCAAGCATCGCCGACCCCCCCACTCCAAGCAGATAGCGTGGCGCCTCCATCATCCACTGTAGCACTTCGAAACGCATCATCGGCCTCATCAATTGCAGCCCTCAGCTTCTCCGCCAAAACCCCGGAACACGAACGAACCAGACTCTCTAGCGCATCACGGCGAAACAGGAACTCAATGAAATCATCAGGACCTCGCGCCACATCACGAATTGTACTCGCGAAGCGGCACCACCCCTGCAAGAGGACTCCAACAGGCAACACACTCCCCTCCCCTTGCTCTCTCAGCAAAAGAGCAACCTTTTCAAGCGCCAACTGCTCTTCACTAGAAAATTCAATCACACTCACCTCAAACACACACACTCCCTGAGTTCATCCATGCAATTCTCCGCCTTCATCTTCTCCTTCCATTGTGGTGGAACGTCTCTTCGCCTGACTCCAGAACTTCCGCCGCCTCGTAACGAGCCAAGAGGTGAAGGTGGAGAACTTTCTCGGCTTCCTCCTCCTCGGCTGCATCCTCATCCTCTTGAGGCAATTCTGAAATCATCTCGAGCCTTCGGACTCTCCGAGTCTCTCGAGGCGTTCAGCGTGTCGCAGAGTTCGGTCTCCGTATTTGCGGCGTGGGATAAAGGCTTCCTGCGAATTCCTTTGGGGGCCGAACGTGTCGTCTTTGAGAGTAAGTTTGCTGCCATCGTGGATACGTTCATCGAGAATGGTGGTCGCACCAAGTTTGAACTTACAGGTCTGCAGCACGGTATCGAGGGCGTCACCACGTGGGAGTTGCGTGAAATTCTAGGAACAAAATTGGGAAGTGGCCACCGACTTTTCCGTAACGGAGAGCGGCTCACCGGTGACGCGCTTGAGGAGGCAGTCAAGCCATGGCGGTAGCTGACGAATGGGGCGAGGTCGACAGTGCTTTCGAGCGTCTCGAGCGTTATCGCGTACTTCATCCGGCGCTGGCGGCAATGAGGAGGCTGGTCGACATGCTCAAGCATGCCCCGGCGTTCGCCGACGTGCATCCGGTTGTGTCGCATGCGTCGCTGGTGCTCTCTCGCGGACACGCGAAGCGACGCGTGGACGTGGCCTGGCATGAGGACGACGTATACGCGGTGTCGTTCGTTGATCCACCGCTGGAGTTTTCGGAGCGAAGATTGGTTCGCGAGGACGACGTGGTTCGGGTGCTGTGCGAGTACCTCAGCGAACTCCGCGACACCTAATCCTTCAAGGCCAACCAACTCCAGTTGATGCGCGCCATGCCGTCGTAGGTCAGCAGTCCCTGCCGCCAGAACTCTCGGAAGACACCTTCTGCCAGCCCTTCGCGGGAGCGCCGGTAGCGGAAGAGGGAGGACATAGGCCGGTGGCCCGGAGGGCGCCCCATGGCATGCCTGTACGTTCGTCTGCCCAGCCTTGATGCCCTCAACATTGACGATGGGGAAGAGGCCACGGATGAGCAGGGGAAACTGGCAGAATCCCGAGGCGTCCAGGTGCTCTTGACTCAGTGGAGCATCCACCACCGCGAATTCAGCGCGGCTCTCCTTCTTGAGCCTGTCGATGGCGGTGCCCGAGCCAACCTCGCCGAAGTAGAGATTCAAGGAGGTCCTGTCGCGGTAGAGCTCAGTCCAGCAAGTCACGGTGCACGGCGATCACAGGGGCCGGTACACGCTCCTCGCGATGGCGCACTGGGGAAACCGAAGCTGGATAACAACGGGTGCTGCTCGACTACAGTAGCAACGCCTCCGCGTCTCGCCACCACCTCCCGAGGTCACCCACCATGTCGAAGCTCGCGCCCTCGCGTCTCCTCGTTCTGGCCATCACCCTGCTGCTCGCCGCCACCACCGTCAGCGCCGCAGAACCCGCCGTCAGCCTGGGCGGCATCGTGATGCGCGTCTTCGACCGGAAGAAGGCGGACATCGTCACGACGGAGGAGGCCTCCGACCCCTATGGCATGAACGTGGACGCGCTCCTGCTGGTGAAGGTCCAGGGCACGTACGACGGCGACAAGCCGCTGAAGCTCACGCTCACCGCCAGCGCCCCCAAGGAGGAGACGGAGGCCGGCTCCCGCCGCGCCTGGAAGGTGACGCAGACCCGCGAGCTGTACACGCTGCCCGAGGGCGGCGTAGCGCAGGTGCCCTTCCTCCTGCCCTATCAGTGCTCGGGCACCGTGAAGGTCGTCGCCACGTTGACGGGCCCCGGCATCAAGGAGACCCGCAAGCTCGACACGGCCTTCCCCTGCGCGGAGTGAGGCCCCGAGCGCGTCGTGTCCGGGCATCGCGCCTACACCAGCTGTGGCGCGGCCGTCACCGAGAGCAGGAACAACAGCGGCGGCGACACCACGAGCCACAGCCGGTGCTTCTCCAGCCGCTGGCGCGTCAGGAGCCACACCAGGCCGAACGCGGGGATGACCGCGAACGCCGCGCCCAGCAGACAGACCATCGACATGGGATTGTCGTCGCCCGGCCCTCTCACGATTCCCTGATAGGCACGCACATAGAACGAGAGCAGCAAGGCCCCGCTGCCGCCGACCACCCCGTACAACGACTTCTCGGCGATATTCATGGTGGCGGCAGACTATCCAAACCCCAACTGTTTGTCATTCCGGCCCCCGTCACGAGCGAGCCAATTCCTCTCGTGTCAGCGAACGACGTCCGAGGTAGGGCGCGAGGAGCCCGCCCAGGCGACCCCTCGGATTGCCGGATGTCAGACCCGGCGGATAGCGTTCACGCATGCCGGACATCCGCCTACCCGCCGAAGCGAAGTTCCAGAACGAGCTGCAAGCCCTCGCCGCGCACGACGACAAGGCACGCCCACCGGGCTGGGCCCTGTCACCCCGGGCGGTGGAGACCTACATCCTGGGCGCCAGCAAGCCCGTGGGTGGGGTGACGATTACGCCCAAGTATGTGGGCGACAAGGGGCTGGTGCAGGTGTGCATCGCCACGCTCGCGTCCGACCGGGCGCTGATGCTGGCGGGCGAGCCCGGCACCGCGAAGAGCTGGCTGTCGGAGCACCTGTCCGCCGCCATCAGCGGCACCTCCGCCCTCATCGTCCAGGGCACGGCCGGCACCAGCGAGGACCACCTCAAGTACTCCTGGAACTACGCGCTGCTGCTCGCCAAGGGCCCCACGCCGGAGGCCCTGGTGCCCTCCCCCGTGCTGAGGGCCATGCGCGCCGGCAAGTTCGCCCGCTTCGAGGAGGTGACCCGCACCTCGCCCGAAATCCAGGACACGCTCATCTCCCTCCTGTCGGAGAAGCAGGTCTCCATCCCGGAGCTGGGCGAGGTGGTGAGCGCGCAGCGGGGCTTCAACCTCATCGCCACCGCGAACACGCGGGACCGGGGCGTCAACGAGATGAGCGCCGCGCTCAAGCGCCGCTTCAACTTCGTCACCGTGCCCGTGGTGGAGGACCTGGAGCAGGAGATTCAAATCGTCACCCGGCGCGAGGCGGAGCTGCGCAATGACTATCAGGTCGGAGTGCCGCCACCCGCGGAGCTGTCCCGGATGTTGCTGACGCTGTTCCAGGAGCTGCGCCAGGGCGTGACGAAGGATGGGCAGACGAAGGTGCGCACGCCCAACGCGGTGCTGTCCACGGCGGAGGCCATCAGCGTGCTGTTCAACAGCTCCATCCTCGCCGAGCAGTTCGGAGGAGGCGCGGTGACGGCGAAGGAGCTGGCGGCGTCGTTGATGGGCGCGGTGGTCAAGGAGCAGGAAGGGGACGTCAAGGCGCTGCGCGAGTACATGGAGACGGTGGCCAAGGAGCGCCCCGGCGCGTGGAAGGAGCTGTACACCGCCAGCAAGAAGCTCCTGAGGGGCTGATGGACCTGGACCTGCTTGGCCGGGTGCACCTGTTCCCGGTGCGCCACCACTCACCGCGCACGACGCGGGTGCTCGTGCCATGGCTCGCCCGGGTGGAGCCGGAGGTGGTCCTCGTCGAGGGCCCCATCGACGCCACCGCGCTGGTGGACGTGCTGTGCGACGCGGAGACGAAGCCGCCCGTCGCCATCCTCGGCTACCGGACGGACGACACGCCGGGTTCGGCGATGTGGCCCTTCGCGGACTATTCGCCCGAGTACGCGGCGCTGCGCTGGGCCCGGAGTCACGGGGCCCAGGCGCGCTTCATCGACATCCCCACCGGCGTCAGCCTGGCCCTGGGCGCCCGCGAGGACGAGACACCTCCGCCGCTGGAGAGCGACGCGGTGGCGGCCGTCGCGGAGGACTCGGGAGAAGAGGAAGAGCCGCTCACGGAGCAGCTCGCGCGGCGGCAGGGCTACCGCTCGTTCGAGGAGCTGTGGGAGGCGCTGTTCGAGGCGCCGGACTGGACGCCCGAGGGCTTCAAGCCCGTGCTGCTCGCGTGGGCGGACCTGCTCAACACGGGGCCCCGGAGGGACCACCACCGCTGGAGAGACGCCTTCATGGCGCGCCAGATACTGGAGGTGGTGGCCAGCGGCGTCGCGCCGGAGCGCATCGCCGTCGTGGCGGGCGCGGCGCACGTGGCGGCGTTCCTGGCCCGGGACTTGGAGCCGGCGCTGGAGGCGAAGCTGCCGGCGGCCGTGCCGAGCGCGGTGACGGTGATTCCGTACAGCTTCCCCCGGCTGTCGGAGCAGCTCGGGTACGGGGCGGGCAACCGCGCGCCGCACTTCTACCAGAAGGCCCACGAGGCCTCGTGCGACTTCCGGCGCGCGACGCTGGAGGTGCTGCTCGACTTCTCCGGGCACCTGCGGCTGCGAGGCTTCACCGCGTCGCTGGCGGACGTGCTGGAGGCGTACCGGCTGGCGCTGACGCTGACGGACCTGCGGGAGAAGAGCGCGCCGGGGGTGGACGAGCTGAGAGAGGCCACCGTGGCCACGCTGTGCCGGGGCGACGCCACGCACGTGGACAGCTTCCTGTGGAAGAGCGCCGTGGGGCACCAGGTGGGCCGGGTGGCCAGCCGCATCGGGAAGAACTCGCTCCAGGCGGAGTTCTGGCGGGAGGTGGACGCGCGGAGGCTGCCTCGCACGGACAGCGCGGAGACGTTCTCCCTGCGGCTGAACAACGAGGTGGAGGTGGGCAGCTCCGTGTTCCTGCACCGGCTGCGCGTGGCGGGCATCCCCTACGCGGCGCTCACCGGCGCGGGGCAGCAGAAGCTCAAGCCCCACGAGGCCGGCGGCCACGCGGCGCTGTCCCGCGTGCGGGAGACGTGGGAGGCGCAGTGGACGCCGTCCACGGACGTCGCGCTGGTGGAGAAGATCATCCTCGGCGACTCGTTGGAGGCGGTGACGACGCGCGTGCTCCAGGAGCAGCTGGACGCCACGCGCGCCACGGCGGACGCAGCGCGGGTGCTACTGGAGGCGGTGACGACCAGCTGCCCGGTGACGATGGCGGCGGCCCTGCGGGTGTGCGACGCGCACGCGTCGACGGACGCGGACCTGCCCTCGCTGGCCCAGGCGGCGCGCTCCCTGTCGGGGCTCGTGGCCTATGGCACGTCCCGGGCCCACGCCGACGCGGGCGACGAGGCGGTGGCGCGGCTGTGCAAGAAGACCTTCTCCCGCGCCCTGCTGCGGCTGCGCGTCGCGTGCGACTGCGGCCCGGACGCGGTGGCGGACGTGCTGGAGGCGCTGCGCACGCTGCACGAGGTGGCGCTGGCGCAGCCCCTCGTCGACAAGGCGGGCTGGCTGACGGAGGCGCGCTGGCTGATGGCGAGCGACACCGTGCACCCCGCGGCGTCGGGCCTGTGCGCGGGCCTGCTGTACATCGCCCAGGAGCTGACGGAGGCGGAGGTGGCGCGGGAGGTGCGCCAGCGCGTGTCGCCCGCCGCGGACCCGGAGAAGGGCGCCGCATGGCTGGAGGGCTTCCTGCGGGTCAACGCCCTGGTGCTGGTGAAGAGCCGCGAGGTGGTGATGGCGCTGGACGCCTTCCTCCTGACGATGGAGCCGGAGCGCTTCCGTCAGACCCTCCCGGTATTGAGGAGGGCACTGAGCACGCTGGGTCACACCGAGCGCCGCTACCTGATGGAGAACGTGGTGGGCGGGCGCAAGCTGACGGAGCACGGCGGGGCGGCGAAGGCGGTGCTCGCGGAGAAGGACAAGGCGAAGCTCAAGGACATGAGCGCGGAGCTGGGCAAGGCGCTCGACGACCTGGACGACCTGCTATGACCGTCGACCCGAAGACGTTGTCACGAGAGGACCGCGAGGCCCTGCTGCGCTGGCGGCTGGCGCTGGGCCCGGAGGCGGAGAAGAGCGGCGTGTGTCCGTCCCTGGGGGCGCTCGCGGACGTGGCCGGCACCGTGGGCCTGGGCGAGGGAGAGCTGGGGGAGCTGGATGGCGCGCTGTCGTTCGTCTACGGCGAGCAGCGCGGGGGCCGCGGGAGCTCGCAGCCGCGCATCCCCCAGTGGCTGGCCGCGCTGCGCGACTTCTTCCAGGACGACGTGGTGGCGCTGGTGCAGAAGGACGCCATCGAGCGCAGGAACCTCACCCAGCTGCTGTTCGAGCCGGAGACGCTGCCGTTCCTCGAGAAGAACGTGGAGCTGGTGACGACGCTGGTGAGCGCGCGCAACCTCATCCCGGACCAGGCCAAGGACATCGCGCGACAGATTGTCCGCGAGGTGGTGGAGGAGCTGCGCAAGAAGCTGGAGTCCAGCGTGCGCATGGCCGTGTTCGGAGCGCTCCGGCGAGACCTGACGAGCCCGCTGCCCATCGCGCGCAACATCGACTGGAAGCGCACCGTCCGCCACAACCTCAAGGGCTGGGACGCGGCGAACCAGCGGCTGGTGCCCGAGCGCTTCTACTTCTGGCCCAACCAGCAGAAGCGCCACGAGTGGGACGTGACGCTCGTGGTGGACCAGTCCGGTTCCATGGCGGAGAGCGTGGTGTACAGCTCGGTGATGGCGGCCATCTTCGCGTCGCTCAACGTGCTGCGCACGCGCCTGGTCCTGTTCGACACGGAGGTGGTGGACATGACGCCGGTGCTGGCGGACCCGGTGGACGTGCTGTTCTCCGCGCAGCTGGGCGGCGGCACGGACATCAACCGCGCGGTGGCCTACGCCATGGAGCACCACGTGGAGCGACCGGAGAAGACGCTCTTCCTGCTCATCACCGACCTGTTCGAGGGCGGTGACGCGGGGCAGCTGGTCGCCCGGCTGCGCCAGCTGGTGGAGTCGCACGCGAAGGTGCTGTGCCTACTGGCGCTGTCGGACAGCGGGACGCCGTCGTACGACCAGGGGCTGGCGCGCGAGCTCACCGCGCTGGGCATCCCCTGCTTCGGGTGCACCCCGCGCAAGCTGGTGGAGGTGGTGGAGCGGGTGATGCGCCACCAGGACCTGTCCTCGCTCGTCGAGTCCACGCGGGAGAAGCACCATGACTGAGGTGCGCAGGCTCAAGCCCGGCATGGGCGCGATGACGGAGATCATCAGCGACAAGGACGAGCTGACCAAGGGCGCGCAGCTCTTCGACGGCAAGCAGCTGGCGAACCTGTCGCGCTACGAGAACAAGCTCTTCGCGGACGCGTCCGGCTCCGGGGCGACGCCCTACAAGGTGTCGCTCGTCTTCAACGAGCCGCGCGAGGTGAAGGGGCGGTGCTCGTGCATGGCGGCGCGCTCGCGGCCCTTCTGCAAGCACGCGGCGGCGCTGCTGGTGGCCTGGTCGCGCACCCCGGACGCCTTCGTCACCGCGGACGCTCCCCCGGCGGGCGCGGCGGGCCCGGCGAGGAAGAGCGTGAAGAAGGGCAAGACGGAGGCGGTGGACCTGATGCGCTCGGGCGTGGAGCAGGTGTCCACGCTGGTGCGGGAGCTGGGTCTGTCGGGCGTGGCCTCGCTGGCGGCGGACCGGCCCCAGCAGGTGCGCGCGCTGGGCGAGGCGCTGCGCGCCAACGGGCTGCGCCGGCTGGCCGCGCGCGCGGTGGAGGTGGCGGGGCTGCTGGAGCAGGCCGTGGCGCGCACCGGCGCCTTCGAGCCTCCCGTCTTCACGGACCTGGTGGCGGACATGCTGCTGACGGCGCGCAAGGTGGAGAAGCACCTGGGCGGCGAGGCGTTGGAGGACCGCTACGTCGAGGAGCTCATCGGCAAGACGTGGACGAAGAAGGACCGGGCGCCCGCGGGCCCGCTGACGCTGCTCGAGTACGCCTTCACCTCGCGCGTCACCCCGGACGATTACCTGGTGCGCGAGAGCCGCTTCCTTGAGCTGGGCTCTGGCCGGCACTACGCGGAGAAGCAGATCATCCCCGCCTTCCTCAAGCGCGTGGAGCCCAAGCGCAGCCACGCCGGCATGGTGCTGGTGGAGGCTCGGGGCGGACAGTACCCAGGCTTCGCGCCCCACCGGCTCGACCTGGAGGACACGCCGCGCTCGGAGCCGGTGGACGGGGACGCGCTGGGGCGGCTGGTGGACGCGGCGCTGCCGGACGTGGGCGCGGTGCTCACGGCCTTCCAGGAGCACCGCAAGGACGTCTTCGCGCCGGAGCTGCTGCCGGTGGCGGTGCGGGTGCGGACGCTGGTGGCCAGCGGCCAGCGCTCCCAGTGGGTGGACGACGAGGGACGGGGCGTGTTCCTGCCGGCGGACCCGCGCCTGGAGGAGCCGCTGGCGGCGGCGCTGGAGGGCGCGAGGCTGCGGGCGGTGCTGGGCGACCTGGGGCTGGAGGCGGCGCTGCCCACGCTGTTCCCGCTGGCGCTGGTGGTGGAGACGGAGGACGGGTTGGAGCTGCGGGGCCTGGGCCCGCCGGGGACGGAGGAGGAGGCGCGGGGGCGGCGGCGCGCGCGCCCGGCGGTGGCGACGGCTGTGGCGGTGCCCCGGAGCGGCTGGTCGGAGGCGGCGCGCGCGGCGGGCGCCTCGGAGGCGGCCATCGCGCTCGCGGAGGTGCGGGACGAGCTGGCGGAGCGCTTCTCCCACGGGCTGGCCTCCGTGTCCTCGCGCGCGGTGGAGCCGCTGGTGGCGCGGCTGCGGGAGCTGGGGCTGGAGAAGCCCGCGGCGCTGCTGGAGGCGCTCGCGCAGCGGCCGGACGCGGGGGCGCGGCTGGACGACTTCATCAAGGTCTACCAGGTGCTGGGCATCGCCCTGGTGCGACTGGCGGGCGTGGTGCAGGTGGACTCGGGCGCGCTGGAGCCCGTCGTCACGCACCCGAGCGTCCGCGTGCGGCGGCCCCAGGCGCCGCTGCCCCCCGACGAGGCGCTGCGGCGGCGGGCCCGTGGCGAGCTGACGCGCTACGAGGCGGCGGAGCACATGGCGCGTCACTACGCGGCCCTGCCCCCGGAGGCGCTGCTGACGTCGCTCCATCCGACCTGGAGCGACGGCGCGGCGGGGCCCGCGCTGGCGGCGGCGCTGGCGAGGTTCGAGCGTCCCCGCGTGCTGGAGGTGGCCCGCCAGGCCCTGCACGAGCGCCATGGCCGCATGGTGCGGCGCACGGCCCTGCTCGTCCTGGCCCGGATGGGCGGCATCGAGGCGAAGGGGCTGCTGGAGGTCGTGGCGCGCGGGGACTCCGACGCCGGCCTGCGGCGGCGCGCCGTCACGCTGCTCGAGAACCTCCAGGCGGAGCGTCAGGGCCCCAAGGCCGTGGCGGAGCTGGCTCGAAAGCGCGGGGCGCTCGTGGCGCCGCTGGCCCACACCGCGCTGACGGCGGTGAAGAAGGACGCGCGCGACGGGGCGGTGGAGGCGCTGAAGGATTTGGGGCTGCCGCAGGTGATTTCCGTGCTGCGGCAGGTGCGGCACGCGGACCCGGCGCCCACGGTGCGCCGCCACGCGACGCTGGCGCTGGCGTGGCTGGGGGACGCGGACCTGCTGGACGCGGCGGTGCGCGCCGTGGAGGCGCGGGAGACGGACGAGGCCTCGGCGGAGGTCGCCGCCGAGGTGCTGGGCCTGCTGGGCGACTCACGGGGCGCGGAGGTGCTGCTGTGGGCCCTGGCCGACGGGTGGCGCGCGACCGACGCCGAGCAGGCCCTGCGCGAGCTGGGCCTGGGCATCCTGGAGCCAGCGCTGCGGCTGGCCGACGAGCGTCCAGAGGTGGTGGCGCGCAAGGATGTGCGCGCGCTGTTCGACCGCCTGCCCGGAGAGCCCGTCGGCGCCGCGCTGCGCGCGCGCGTGGCGTCCTCCGTGGCGCACCCCGAGCGCATGGCGCGCCTCGAGGCCTACCTGACGCTCGCCACGGCGAACCTGCACGGCGCGGCGAAGCCGGTGGCCGAGGCGCTCCTCGCGCTGCCGGAGGTCGCCGCGGACAAGAAGCTCTCGCGCGCGGCGAAGAAGGCGCTCGGGCAGAAGGCGTGAGGCTCGGCCATCCGCGAGGAGACCGCGCGCGGCGGGCCCGATGTCGTGAGCCTCGGGCCATCCGCGAGGAGACCGCGCGCGGCGGGCCAGGAGGCGTGGGCCTCAGGCCGTCTGCGAGGAGACGGCGGGCCCGCGCACCTGGGACTCCAGGAAGGAGCCGAGCGCGGCGTTGACGAGCGAGGGCTCCTCCACCGTGGAGGAGTGCCCGCCCCGGGGCAGCCGCGTCAGCCGCGAGCCGGGGATGAGCTGGTGGAGGCGCTCGGCCTTGGCGGGGACGGTGGCGACGTCCTCCTCGCCCACGATGATGAGCGTGGGCACGCGGATGTGGGGCACCTCGTGCGCCACCGCGTTGCGGCGGATGACGCCGTTGACGGCGCGCCAGATGTCGCGGCGATTCTCCAACAGGCGCGCGCGCCACAGGGCCCGCTCCTCGGCGCGGTTGGGGTCGGTGAGGAAGGTGCGGCCGAACATGATGCGCATCACCGGGTCCGCCACCGGCCGCAAACCGGCCAGCCGGGCGATGAGGTTGAGCAGCGTGTAGCGCGGCACGTTGGCCAGCGGCTCCGGGTCCGCGGACGTCTCCACCAGGGTGAGCGAGCGCAGCAGCTCCGGCCGACGCGCGGCGATGCGCATGCCGATGAAGCCCCCCATGGACAGGCCCACGAAGTGGCACGGGCCCAGGCCCAGCTTGGAGACGAGGCCCAGCGCGTCCAGGTACAGCGTCTCCATGTCGATGGCGTTCACCGGCGGAACCGCGCTGCGGCCCTGGCCCCGGTGGTCGTACGCGACACACCGATAGCGCCCTCGCAGCGCGTCAACCTGTGGGTCGAACAGGCGGGTGCTCCACAAGAGTCCATGGCTGAACAGGATGGGCTCACCCGTCCCGCCCGTGTCCTCGTAGTGCAGCTCCGCTCCGTTGACGTTCAGCATCGGCATTCGGCGGTTCCTCCCCGGCACGGGAAGATAGGCCAGTCCGTGACGCGGCACGGCGTCCGGCATGCCGCGCCGCGCGAGCTGTCGACTCGCGGACGCCGGAGCGGGTCGTCCGTGCCCCGGTTACCAGAGCCCCTGCGCTTGGAGCAGGGAGGCCCCGCCGCCCGGCGCGGCGGACCAGTCGCTGAAGACGCGGCCGGCGGCCTCGGGCGTGGGGTCCTCCCAGGTGAGCAGCCCGGTGCCCTCCTCCCAGCCGCACCGCGTGAAGGTGGCGCTGACGTGCTCCGGGGAATCGAACGAGAGCTGGTCCAGCAGGAGCGGGCTCTGGCTGGTGAGGAAGCTCTGCCGCTCGCCCAGCAGCGCCAGCGTGTCGCGCACCAGCTCCGGGTGGAGCGAGTGCGCCACCTCGTCCGCGATGGCCACCGCGCGCGCGTGCCCCAGGTAGTGCAGCAGCGCCAGGAGGCGCTTCTGGCCATGGCCCAGCTCGCGCGCCGACACACGGGCGCCCCCCGGCCCCGTGAAGACGAGCTCCAGGCCGCCCAGCGTGAGGGATTCGTACTGGCGCCCCTCCTGCGGGGCCTCCACGGGGACGAGGACGGCCTCCGCGCCGGCGAAGCCGAGCAGCCGGGCCGCCTCGCGCAGGAAGGGCACCGCCTCCGACGGGACGACGTACCGGGGCGCGCCCCACTGCGCGGCGGCCAACCCCCGCAGGCCGTCCAGCAGGTCCTTGGAGGCCAGCCCCGAACCCGCGGCGAGCACGCCCTGGGCGCGGCGAGACAGGCGCAGCTCGACCTGGAAGAGCTGCTCGAAGTAGCCCAGGCCCTCGTCGAAGCGCACCAGGCCCGCCTGGGCGGACACCTCGCGGGCCATGGCCAGCAGCGGCTCCACCGCGGCGGTGCCCTCGCCCGTCTTCTCCACCCAGGCGATGCCGCCCGACATGAGCACCAGCCACAGCCGGCCGGCGACCTCCGGCGCGATGCGCTCCTGGACGACGACGCCCGGGTCGTCCACCGGCGACACGGAGACCATCACGCCCTCGCGGTGGATGACGAGCGGCCAGGCCATGCCCACCGGCGCGACGGAGATGTCCATGGAGAGCCCCGCGGCCACCGGCTCCATGGGTGTGTTGCGCACCCGCACGGTGATGTGGCCCGTGTCCGCCGCCAGCGCGTACTCCACGTCGAAGGGCTCGCGCCCCAGGGCCGTGAAGTCGGAGCTGGCCACCGCCGCCAGCAGCTCCAACAACAGCGTCTTCCCCGTGCCGTTGCGGCCCAACAGGACGTTGAAGGTGGGGCTGAAGGACAGCCGCGTGCCGGGCTTCACGGCGCGGAACTGGTGGACCTGGAGCCACTGGAGCTTGAGCATCCCCGCCAGCCTCCCTTCCAGGTGCCCCAGGGTCAACCCCACGGGGGAAGCCCCCGGAACCACGGCGGACGCACTCGCGACACCACCGGAATATTCGTCCACCCGACACCCACGTGCGCGCGCCCGCCGAGCGGAACCCACGACGACCCAGGAGGACGGCCGACTCCTGTCCTCCCAGGGAAGCCCGCTTGTCTAGAAAGGGGGTGACGGGCAGCATCCCAGGTACTCCTTCATGCGCCACGCCCTGCTCGCCCTCGTCCTGCTCGCCCTGCTCGGTACGGCCGCGGCGCTCACGTACTCCCAGCTGCGCGCCCCGCCCGCCGCGCCCGAGACGACGGCGAAGGCCGCGACGACGCCCGCGAGCGCCACGCCTCCGCCCCCGGCCCAGGCGAAGGACAGCCACCCCGCGCGAGGCGTGTACGCGGGCTCCGCGGCGTGCGGCGAGTGCCACGAGGACGAGCACGCCGCGTGGAGCAAGGACTGGCACGCGCGCGCGCTGTCCCCGGCGACGCCGCAGTACGTGGTGGGCGACTTCAAGAAGCACACCCACTTCAAGGGCGACTCCAGCGAGGCGTGGATGCGCCGCGACGGTGAGCGGCACTTCATGCGCACCCGGGGCGCGGACGGGCAGCTGGCGGAGTTCCCGGTGCAGTGGGTGGTGGGCGGCAAGCGGATGCAGGACCCCGTCACGCAGATGCCGGACGGACGCTGGCAGGTGTTGCCGGTGTACTTCCACGTCACGGGCAAGGGCGAGTGGGTGGACTACTCGGAGACGAAGCAGGGCGCGCTGACGCCGGACCACCCGTTCTTCTGGACCAACTTCCGCCGCAGCACGCAGCACGCATGCCTGGACTGCCACGTCACGGGGCTCGACGCGAAGCACGACCGGGAGGCGCGGACGTGGACGACGCGCTTCACCGACGCGGGCGTGGCGTGCGAGAGCTGCCACGGGCCCGGCGCGCGGCACGCGGACACGCAGGACCCGAAGGACATCATCCAGCCGGCGGCCCTGTCGCCCGAGCTGGGCTTCGCGGTGTGCGCGCAGTGCCACGGGCCGCGCCGGCCGCTGTACCCCATCCTCGACGCGAAGCACCGCTTCCAGCCGGGCCAGCGCTACGAGGACTTCTACCAACCCGTCGTCCTCTACGTGGGCAACGAGCGCTCCGGCGACTACTTCACGGACGGGCGCCCCAGCACCTCCAGCTTCGAGTACCAGGCCCTCATCCAGTCGCGCTGCCACACCCAGGGCGGCGCCACCTGCCTCACCTGCCACACCGCGCCGCACGCGCCGCAGGCGCCCAACGAGCTGCGCCGCGCCGACAAGCCCACGCCCCACGTCTCCACGGGGTCGGCCACCTGTCGGCAGTGCCACGCGGAGACGTTCGCGCGGGGCACGGCCCACACGCGCCACACCGCGCGCGCCGCGCAGGACTGCCTGGCGTGCCACATGCCGCCCGTCGTCTCCGGCGTGCTGGACAAGTTCGCGGACCACGCGTTGGACGTGCCCGCGCCCCAGAACACCACGCGCCACGACATCCCCAACGCGTGCAACACCTGCCACGCGAAGCAGACGCCGGAGGCCATGTCCCAGGCCATGGCGAGGCTGTGGCCGAAGTCCGCCGAGCGGCAGCAGCGCCGCGTGCGGCTGGCGAACGCGTTCGACGACAAGACGGCGGACACCGGGGGCCGGGCGGCGCTGGAGGCGGTGCTCGCGGACACCCAGGAGGCACCCTCGCTGCGCGGCGTGGCGGCGCGGGTGCTGGCGCGGCGGCACAAGCGCGAGGCGGTGCCGCTCTTGCGCGCCGCGCTGGAGGGCGCCACGGACAGCCACCTGCGCTCGGACCTCATCGAGTCGCTGGGCATGGTGGGCGGCAAGGAGGCCACCGAGGAGCTGGTGCCCTTCCTCCGGGACGCGTCCACCTGGGTGCGTCAGGCCGCGGCGTTGACGCTGGCCAGCTTCGGGGACGCGCGCGGCGTGAGCGCCGTGCAGGCGCTGGCGAGCGCGCCGGAGACGGAGGGGCTGGTGCAGCCGCACGTCATGCTGGGGCAGCTCGCCCTGCGCCGCAAGGACCTGCCCGCCGCGACGCGCGAGTTCGAGCGCGCGCTGGACCTGCAGCCCTACAACACGGACGTCCTCGTCCGCCTGGCCGACGTGTATGTCTTCCAGGGGCAGGAGGAGCGCGGCAAGCAGCGACTCCAGGACGCGCTGCGCTTCGACCCCCAGAGCCGGGCGGCGAAACAGCGGCTGTCGATGCTCCAACAGGGCCGATGAACGTCCGGCCCACGGCGCGCGGGCACGCCGCCGGTAGCATCCACTGCTGAGCAGGCGCCGGACGCATCTGTCCGGCAGCCAGGAGGGGGGCCCCGCGGTACGTAGTCACCAGGGGAGGCCTCCCCTACCTCAGGGCGCCCGATATGAACGCCCTGCTGCTCGCCCTCCTGCTCTCGCGCGCCGGCCCTGTCGCTGGCGCGCCGCCCGCACCCTCCGGGTCCGGCCCCGCCGTGCGGCAGCGGACAGCCAGCGCCACTCGCGCCGCGGCGCCGCCCCAGCAGGCGGTGGCCCAGGGCACACCCGCCCAGGAGGAGACGCCGGGAGGCGCCGCGCCCCGAGGAGGGCCCCCAACGGGGGGCGCGTCCCAGGCGGACACGGAGGGGCCGCCGGTCCCCGAGGTCTCGGACCCGATGCTGACCCCCGTGCCACCCGCGCCCCTCCAGGTGAAGTCCTGGGACGAGGCGCTCGGCATGCTCCGTCAGCGCTCCACGGACCTGCGCACGGCGCTGGCGCAGGTGGAGGCCGCGGCGGGACAGGCGCGCATCGCGCTGGCGGCGCTGCTGCCCACCATCACCGGCACGGTGGCCGTGCAGCTCAACGTGCTCGACCCGGACAACACGAACCTCTTCTTCGGGGGCGGCGGCGTGGGCGGTGGGATTGGCGGGGGCGTGGGCGGCGGCGACACCGGAGGCGGCGACGGGAACGTGGGAGGCGGAGGGCTGGAGCACGGGCGGCTCGGCGCCTTCCAGGACGGTTCCACGCCGGTCGAGGAGATTCCGGAGAGCCCGGCGGTGCATCCCACCAAGCCGCCCGGGGCGGGCATCCTCTCCGCCTCCGTGCCGCTGCTGAACTTCCCGGCCATCGCGGGGCTGCGCACCGCGCGCGAGGCCCAGCGCACCGCCTCGTGGTCCCTGGCGGAGACGCGCCGTCAGCTCAGCGGGGCGTTGGCGCAGGCGCTGGTGCGGGTGGCCGCCCAGGAGCGGCTGGCCGAGGTCAACCGCGTCAACCTGCGCACGGCGCTGGAGCGGCTGGCGCTCGCGCAGCGGCGGTTGGACCTGGGCGCGGGCACGCGGCTGGACGTGGTGCGCGTGCAGCAGGACGCGGAGTCAGCGCGCGCGCTGGTGGTGACGGGCGACGAGAGCCTGCGGCAGGCGCGCGAGTCGCTCGGCCTGGCGCTGGGGTTGGCCCAGGCGGTGGGCCTGGAGCGCGGCGTCAAAGTGGACCAGATGCTGCAACGCGCGCGCAAGGACTGCCGGCCCATCCAGGACCTGGAGACGCGCGCGGACCTTCGGGTGGCGCGCTCGCGCGTCCTCGTGGCGGAGCGCCAGGTGAAGGAGGTCAAGGCGCAGTACCTGCCCTCGCTGTTCCTGAGCAGCTCCACGGTCGCCCTCACGGTGAAGGATGACTGGGTGAACGTGCCGCTGTGGAACATCGGCGCAAGCCTGGTGCTGCCCTTCTGGGATGGCGGCGTCCGCGAGGGCGCGCTGCGGCAGACGCGGGCGCAGGCGGAGGTGGCGCGCCAGCAGTCGGTGGAGCTGGAGCGCACCGCCACCATCCAGGTAATCCAGGCGCGCCGGGGCGTGGAGGTGGCGCGCACGTCCCGCGACATCTCCTCGCGCGAGCGCCAGCTCGCCGAGGAGAACGACCGGCTCACCCGGCGCAGCTTCGAGGTGGGCACCGGCACCAGCCTGGAGCTCATCCAGACGGCGGCGGCGCTGCGCCAGGCGGAGCTGGCGCTGGTGGTGCGCGAGTTCCAGCTCGAGCAGGCCCTGGTCGAGGCATTCCTTGCGGAGGCGGCATGCGACTGGTGAGGAGGACATGGGCGGCGGGGTGCGCGGCGGCCCTGGCGCTGGCGGGGTGCAAGGGCTCCGGCAAGGAAGACGGCCCCCAGGGGGGCCAGGCCGGCGAGAACAAGGCCATGCCCGTGCAGGTGCTGTCGCTCGCGCCCGGCGAGGTCCGCGACGCCGCCGAGTACGTGGGCACGCTCATCTCCCGCAGCAGCATCACCGTGTTTCCGCAGGTCGCCGGCTACGTGCAGGCGATTCCGGTGCGGCCCGGCTCCTGGGTGCAGCGCGACGAGGTCCTGCTGGTGGTGGACCCCCGCCGCGAGAACGCCGGCCTGCGCGCCATCCAGGCCCAGCGCGCCTCCGCCCTGGCCCAGCGCGAGTACGCGCAGCGCACGCGAGAGCGCAGCGAGCAGCTGCTGCGCGAGGGGCTCCAGAGCCGCCAGGACTACGAGCAGGCGGTGGCGCAGGCGCAGCAGGCGGACGCGGCGGCGCGCGCCATCGAGGCGCAGATCCAATCGCAGCAGGTGCAGCTCGGCTTCTACGAGGTGAGCGCGCCCTTCAAGGGCGTGGTGGGCAACTTCCCGGTGAAGGTGGGCGACTACGTCTCGCCGCAGACGCCGCTCACCACGCTGGACCAGAGCAAGGTGCTGGAGATTTCCGTGGACGTGCCGGTGGAGCGGGCCCGCGAGATTCGCGTGGGCCAGACGCCCATGGAGGTGCTCGACGCGGAGGGCAAGCCGGTGGTGGGCGCGCCCGTCTTCTACGTCGCCGCCGTCCCCAACGCCGCCACGCAGCTGGTGCAGGTGAAGGCGGCCTTCGAGAACACGGAGGGCCTGCGCGCCGGACAGCTGGTGCGCGTGCGCGTCACCTACGACATCCGCGAGGCGCTCACCGTGCCCACCGCGGCGGTGACGAAGATCAGCAGCCAGTCCTTCGTCTACGTCGCGGCGCCGTCGGACGGGGGCACGGTGGCCCGGCGCACGCCGGTGGAGGTGGGCGACGTGACGGGCAACAACTACGAGGTCACGGGGGAGCTGGACGCGGGCGTCACCGTGGTGGTCAGCAGCATCCAGCTCCTGCGCGACGGCCAACCCATCCGCCCCATGACCGGCAATCCCCAGGCGCCGGCCATGGGCGGGGGCGCGGACGCGGGCACCGGCGGCGCGGGCGGCCCGGACGCGGGACACTGAGGAGGGGGCGGCATGTTCACGGACTTCTTCATCCGCCGGCCCATCTTCGCCAGCGTCCTGTCCATCATCATCACCCTGACGGGCGTCATCAGCATCCCGGGGCTGCCCATCGAGCAGTACCCGGACCTGTCGCTGCCCCAGGTCCAGGTGACGTCGACGTACGTCGGCGCGTCCGCGGAGACGGTGGAGAGCGCCGTCACCACGGTGCTGGAGCGGCAGCTCAACGGCGTGCAGGACATGCGCTACATCTCGTCCACCAGCAGCAACACCGGGACGAGCACCATCATCGTCACGTTCGAGCAGGGGCGGGACCTGGACATCGCGGCGGTGGACGTGCAGAACCGCGTGGCCACCGCGTCGCCGCAGCTGCCGGCGGCGGTCAACGCGCTGGGCGTCACCGTCAACAAGGCGCAGACGCAGCTGCTCATGGCCTTCGGCCTGTTCGACCAGAACGAGCGCTACGACACGGGCTTCCTGAGCAACTACGCGGACGTCTACATCCGCGACGCCATCCTGCGCGTGAAGGGCGTGGGCGACGTGCGCATCTTCGGCGAGCGGCGCTTCGCCATGCGGCTGTGGCTGGACCCCACGGAGCTGGCGCGGCGCAAGCTGACGGCGGCGGACGTGGTGGCGGCGCTCAGCGCGCAGAACGTGCAGGTGGGCGCGGGCACGGTGGGCCAGGAGCCGGCGCCCAAGGGGCAGAACTACCAGTTCACCCTCCAGGTGAAGGGCCAGCTCGCCACGGCGGAGGAGTTCGGCGCCATCGTCGTGCAGCGCGGCGCGGACGGCTCGCTGGTGCGGCTGAGGGACGTGGGCCGGGCGGAGCTGGGCGCGGAGAACTACACGCAGCTGCTGCGCTTCAACGGCCGGGAGGCGGTGGGCCTGGGCATCTTCCAGCTCCCGGGCTCCAACGCGCTGGACGTGCGCGACGGCGTGCTCAAGGAGCTCGCGCGGCTGGAGAAGAACTTCCCCCCGGGCATGAAGTACCAGGTCGCCTTCGACACGACGGCCGCGGTGCAGGCCTCCATCGAGGAGGTGCTCATCACGCTGGGCGAGGCGGTGCTGCTGGTGGTGCTCGTCATCTTCGTCTTCCTGCACGGCTGGCGCAGCGTGCTGGTGGTGGCCACGACGCTGCCCGTCTCGCTGGTGGGGACGTTCCTCTTCGTCAGCGCGTTCGGGTTCTCGCTCAACACGCTGACGCTGTTCGGCCTCACGCTGGCCACGGGCCTGGTGGTGGACGACGCCATCGTCGTCATCGAGAACGTGGAGCGGACGATGGAGGAGGGCCTGCCGCCGCGCGAGGCCACCCAGCACGGCATGCGCCAGGTGGCGGGCGCGGTGGTGGCCATCGCCCTGGTGCTCTCCGCGGTGTTCGTCCCCGTGTCCTTCTTCCCGGGCACGACGGGCTCCATCTACCGGCAGTTCGCGCTCACCCTCGCCTTCTCCATCAGCCTCTCCGCCCTGGTGGCGCTCACCCTCTCGCCCGCGCTGTGCGCGCGGCTGCTGCGTCCGCACGAGGGCCAGAAGTGGAAGGTGTTCCGCCAGTTCGACCGGGCGATGGACCGCTTCCGCGACGGCTACGGACACCTGCTCCGGCGGCTCATCGGCCCGCTGAAGTGGCCCGTGGTCATCGTGTTCTGCCTCTGCCTGCTGGGCACGCTCTGGGTCTACACCGCCACGCCCTCCGGCTTCATCCCGGACGAGGACCAGGGCTACGTCATCGTCGCGGTGCAGGGCCCGGAGGGCACGTCGCTGGACTACACGCGGCGGGTGCTGCTGCAGACCGAGGACGTGATGCGCAAGCAGCCGGAGGTGGCGGACATCTTCACCGTGGGCGGCTTCTCGCTGCTGGGCACGGGCGCCAACTACGGCACGCTGTTCGTCAACCTGCACCCGTGGGAGGACCGCAAGAAGAAGGAGGAGAGCGTGGCGGCCATCGTCGAGCGGCTGCGCATGCCGCTGCTCGCCATCGGCGGCGCGCGCGTGCTGCCCTTCCAGCCGCCGGCCATCCGCGGCGTGGGCAGCGTGGGCGGCTTCGAGTTCGTGCTCGAGGACCAGCTGGGCAACCGCTCGCTGACGCAGCTGGCGCAGACGACGGAGGCGCTGGTGGGGCAGGCCAACCAGTCCCCGGTGCTGCGCGGCGTGTTCTCGTCGTACACGGCCAACACCCCGCTGCTGAACATCGAGGTGGACCGGGAGAAGGCGCTGTCGCTGGGGGTGCCGCTGGAGTCGCTCTTCTCCACGCTCCAGGTGTACCTGGGCAGCCGGTACGTGAACGACTTCACCTTCTCCAACCGCGTGTACCGCGTGTACGTGCAGGCGGCCATGCCCTTCCGCAGCAAGCCCAAGGACATTGGCGCGCTGTATGTCCGCGCGACGTCCGGGGACATGGTGCCGCTGGAGAACCTGGTGCGCATCCAGCCCATCACCAGCGCGCAGAACATCCAGCACTACAACCTGTATCGCTCCGCGGAGCTGTATGGCCAGGCGGCGCCGGGCTCCAGCACCGGCCAGGCGCTCGACGCGATGGAGGCCAAGGCGCGCGAGACGCTGCCGGAGGGCTACACGTTCGAGTGGACGGGCCTGTCCCTGGAGCAGCAGGAGGCGGGCGGCAAGGTGCTGCTCATCTTCGCGCTCGGCATCGTGTTCGTGTTCCTGGTGTTGTCCGCGCAGTACGAGAGCTTCGCCCTGCCCTTCGTCATCCTCCTGGGCGTGCCGGTGGCCATGCTGGGGGCGCTGGGCTTCGTGAACCTGCGCGGGCTGCAGAACGACGTGTTCTGCCAGGTGGGGCTGGTGATGCTGGTGGGCCTGTCGAGCAAGAACGCCATCCTCATCGTCGAGTTCGCCGAGCAGCTGCGCCACCAGGGGCGCGGCGTCATGGACTCCGCCATCCACGCGGCGCAGACGCGCCTGCGACCCATCCTGATGACGTCCTTCGCCTTCCTCATGGGCGTGGTGCCGCTGGTGCTCGCCAGCGGCGCGGGCGCGGCGGCGCGCAAGTCGCTGGGCACCACGGTGTTCGGCGGCATGTTGCTGTCCACCTTCGTCAACCTCATCTTCATCCCCGTGCTGTACGCGGTGGTGGAGGCGACGCGCTCACGCCTGCTCAAGCGCCACGAACACGCTCGCCCGGGCGGTGGTGACGGCACCCCGCCGAGCGGGCCGCCGGAGCAACCGCAGCCGGCGTAATCCACGTATCGGTCCACTCCACTCCGCGTCCGGCCGGGGCCTTCGAGACCCCATATCCCTCGCCGGAGGGTTCGCTATCTTCCGGTGATTCATGGCCCGCTCCACGCCTCTCGACGTCCAGCGTCGTCGGCTCTACGCGCTCAAGCGAGCGCCCGCGCTGCGCCACACCAGCAACACCGTGTTGCTCCAGATGCTGGAGCTCGCCTGGGAGGTGAGCTGGGCGAAGGACACGGTGCTGTGCGAGGAGGGCCAGCAGGCGCAGGGCTTCTTCCTGCTCCTGGAGGGCGAGCTGGAGGCGCACCGCGACGACGAGCTGTTGTTGACGGTGCGGCCCGGCACGCCGCTGGGCTTCGAGGCGCTGGTGGGCGGGCGCTACACCGTCACCGCCCGCGCGGCCACCGCCTGCAAGGGTTTGTTCTTCCCGCGCGACGCGGTGTGGACGCTCGTGCAGGGCCGCGCCGGGCTGCGACAGGATTTGAAGCGCCTGTTGGCGACCGCGCCGAGCACGCCGGAGGAGGGGCCGCCCCGGGTGGAGGTGGTGGCCTTCGACAGCCTGGTGAGCGGCGTGCCGCTGTCGCGGCTCGTCGAGCTGGTGGCGAAGGTCATCACCCACGACTTCAAGGACCGGGTGCTGCTGGTGCGCACCGCCGCCGGGGCCGCGCCGGACACGCCCGTGGTGAAGGGGGCCGACGGCGTGCTGCGCGCCACGGTGCCCCAGCCGACGCCGGGCGCGCCGGGGCGGCTGGCGCTGGAGCGGCTGCGCGACATCACCCGGACGCACGACCCGCACTATGTCTTCCTGGACGGCTGCGAGCTGGCGGACGCGCCGCTGGTCGACAAGCAGGTGCGGCTGGTGGCCCGGGTGGACGACATTCGCTCCCGGGCGCCGGAGGACCCCCGCGTGCTGCCCACGGTGGTCATCGACCCGAAGTCGCCGCCCCGGGGCGCGGTGCTGGGGGGCGAGCCTCACGAGCGCGCCAGGCCCGTGTCCAGCGTGCTGCCCGCGTGCGTGCTGCGGCTGGACCTGGCGAAGCTGGAGCGGCTGACGGTGGACTCGCGGCCCCTGTCCGCGCTGGAGCTGGAGCGCGCGGAGCGGGAGGCGCTGGGGCGCTGGGCGCGCGCGCTGACGCACCGGCGCGTGGGGCTGGCGCTCAGCGGCGGCGGGGTGTGGGGCTTCTACCACGTGTACACCCTGCGCTGGCTGGTGGCGCACGGCGTGCCGGTGGACTTCGTGAGCAGCTCCAGCATGGGGTCGCTGGTGGGGGCCTACTTCTGCGGCACCGCGCTGGAGGGGCGCGACGGGCTGGAGGGCCTGTCCTGGCTGGAGGAGCGGGCGATGAGCCGGCAGCTCACCCTGGCGGCGGCGGCGGCGTTCGTCACCACGTATTCGCTGGAGCGCTTCGTCGCGAGGGACCTGGGAGACCTGTCGCTGGAGGAGCTGCCCATCCGCTTCCTGCCGGTGACGACGGACCTGACGAGCGGGGACTGCGTGGCGTTGGAGCGGGGGCCGGTGGCGCGGGCGGTGCGCGCGAGCGGTTCGGCGCCGGGCATCTGGGCGCCGACGATGGTGCCCCCCGCGCGCTACGTGGACGGGGCCTTCACCAGCATGGTGCCCGCGAGCGTGCTGGTGAACGCGGGCGCGGACCTCGTCTTCTCGAGCAACATCTTCCCCTTCGGCCCGCGCGAGACGGCCTGGACGCCGGAGAGCCGCATGGGCCGCTTCATCGCGGGGCTCGACCCGGTGGCGCGAGTGCTGGACCTGGTCGCCAGCGGTGTGTTGCTGTTGCACCGCAACGGTGACGCGGAGAGCTTGATGGCCGACGTGAGCTACGACATCCAATCCGCGGACGCGCCCTTGTTGACGGCCATGGAGTTCACCAAAGCGCGGGACATCCTCCAGCGCGCCGCCGGGGACTCGGCCCTCCAGTGGAAGCTGGTCGAACTGAAGGACCACTGGCGGAGGCTGCGCTCGCGGTGCGGTCGCTACGGCCGCCGCGGTGGGGGGCGGCAGGCGGCATGATTCCCGTGCGAATCCTGGGGACGGCGAGCCTCCAGCCGGGGCCCGCGGTGACGACGGCGGAGCTGTGCGCGCGCGTGGGGCGCGACGCGGCGGAGGTGGAGCGCAAGACGGGCATCCGCGCCCGGCACTTCGCGCCGCCGGGCGTGACGTGCGCGGAGGTGGCCGCGCGGGCGCTGGGTGACGCGCTGGCGGCGGCGGGGCTGGAGGCGAGGGCCCTGCGACGCATCCTCTGCGTCACGTCGATGGGAGGCGACGTCACCGCGCCCGCGACGGCGAACCGGGTGGCGGCGCGGCTGGGGCTGTCGGGGAGCTGCGACGCCATGGACCTGGGCAACGCGTGCATGGGCTTCCTGAGCGCCTTCGACCTGGCGGCGCGCTCGGTGGCGACGGGGCTGGGGCCGGTGGGCGTGGTGGCGGTGGAGCTGCTGTCGCGCACGACGACGCCGGAGGACCCTCGGCCGTACCTGGTGCTGGGGGACGCGGCGGCGGCGGCGGTGCTGGGCGCGGCGCGGCCCGGCGAGGGCGTGCTGGGCGTGGCGCTGGGCAACGACGGCTCGATGCCCACGGACGTGGTGTTGGAGAACCCGCACGTGACGGGGAAGCTGGAGCGGATGCGCTTCCTGACGCCGAGCCGGGAGATGACGCGCGTGGCGCTGGGGGCGCTGAAGCGGGCGGCGCGCGAGGTGCTGGACGAGGCGGGCCTGGCGATGCGCGAGGTGGAGTGGGTGGTGACGCACCAGCCGAACGGCAGCATGCTGGAGGCGGTGTTGGAGGCGCTCGAGGTGCCGCCGGAGCGCGGGGTGCGGGTGGTGGACACGGTGGGCAGCGTGGGCTCCGCGTCGCTGCCCACGAGCCTGGACCAGCTGCTGCGCACGCGGCCGGTGAAGGCCGGGGACCGCATCCTGATGGTGGGGGTGGGCGCGGGCGTGGCCCATGGCGCGGTGCTGTACCGGGTGGGCGGATGATGCGCGCGAGCGGCCTGCCCCTGGCGACGTGGCTGGCGTTCTTCGGGCTGATGCGTCGCTATCACCGCTACGAGGTGGTGAACCTGGCGCCGCTGCTGCGGCCGGGCGCGAAGCTCATCGTCGGCTACCACGGGCGCCCGCTGGCGGTGGACCTGTGCATGTTGACGGTGACGCTCCACGAGCACCTGGGCTACCTGCCGCACGGCGTGGCGCATGGCGCGTTCGACCGCATCCCCGGGATGCGCGCGGTGGCGGACGGGTTGGGGTTCGTGACGGGGGACGACCCACGGCTGGCCCAGGCGGTGGCGCGGGGCGAGCATGTGGTGTTGCAGCCCGGGGGCACGCGCGAGGGGTGTCGGAGCTTCCGGCATCGCTACCGCGTGGACTGGGGCGAGCGGCTCGGCTACCTGCGGCTGGCGGTCCGCTACCGGCTGCCCATCGTCCCGGTGGGTGGCAGCGGGATGGATGACGCGTTCGTGGGGCTCAATGACGGGTATGCGCTGGGGCGGCGGCTGGGCATGCCCGCGCGACTGCCCTTGTGGCTGGGATTGGGCGCGACGGGGGTGTGGCCGTTGTCGCTGCCCTTCCCGGTGAAGATGACACAGTGGGTGGGCGAGCCGATGACGCGACACCTGGAGCCGGGGTTCGACGCGAACGACCGGGCGTCGATGCTGGCGGCGCACCGGGAGGTCGCGGGAGCGGTTCAGGCGCTGCTCGACAAGGCGCGCGCGAGTGACCCAGGGAAGGCAGCGGCGGCATGAGCGAGACCGAGGGACGCGACACGACGAGGCGGCAGTGGGCACTCATCCTCGGAGCGTCCTCGGGCACGGGAGCCGGCATCGCGTGGGAGGTGGCGCGGAGGCCGGGGCTGGACGTGTTCGGCGTGCACCGGGGGCGGTACGCGGACGCGGCGACGCGGCTGGAGCAGCAGGTGCGCGAGGTCGGGCGGCGCGCGGTGCTGTGGCAGGCGGACGCGTCCACGCCGGAGGCGGCGGAGGCCGGGGTGGAGGCGTTGCGGGAGGTGGCGGGGCCGGGCTCGGTGAAGCTGTTCGTCCACTCGATTGCGGGAGCGTCGGTGGGGCACTTCCTGTCGGAGGGAGAGGACCGGTTGCACGCGAAGCGGATGCGGCGCACGTTCGACGCGATGGCGCATTCGTTCGTGTACTGGGCGCAGGCGCTGGTGGCGCGGGACATGCTGGCGCCGGGCGCGCGGCTGCTCGGGTTGCAGAACCCGCTGGACGACACGCACCTGTCGAACACGGGGCTCATCAGCGCGTCGAAGGCGGCGCTGGAGATGTACGTGCGCTACCTCGCGATGGAGCTGGGGCCCAGAGGGCACCGGGTGAACCTGCTCAAGTTCGGCACGGTGATGACGCCCGCGCTCAAGCACGTGTACTCGCCGGAGGCGCTGGAGCGGCTGGAGGCGGCGCACTCGCGGATGAACCCGGCGGGGCGCATGTGCACGGTGGAGGAGGTCGCGCGCTTCGTCGGCGTGCTCACGGGTGACGACGCGGGCTGGTTCAACGGAGCCACCATCGACTTCACCGGCGGCATGACGCTGCGCCTGCTCGACCTCGTGCTCAATCCGTGACGCGGGACGCCCCGCCCGGCATCCGGAACGTGAGGCTGTAGAAGAACGGTGATACCTGCTCCGCCACCACGTCCGTGGCGCCTTCGGGCAGCAGCTCCGTGGGGCAGTGGGGGTCGCGCGAGTAGAACGTAATCGCGCGGAACGCCGCGCGCTGGAGCAGCGACGGCTGGAACTCCGGGTCCATCTGCTCGTCCACCACGACGACGGGCGTGCCCGGCTTCGCCACCCTCGCCAGCTCCGAGAGCGCCCGCGCCGGGTCGCGATAACCGCCAATCCCTCCCACGCTCAACACCCGGTCGAACGTCCCCGACGCGAACGGCAGCGCGTGCCCATCCGCCATCAACAAACGCACCTCCGGGAACGCCCCGTTGCGGAGTCGCCGCTGGCACTGCCCGAGCATCCCCTCGCTCAAATCCACCCCCCACACCTCCGCCGCCACGCCCGGAGGCAGCCCCCGCCGCACGAGCGGCAGGTTCGCCCCCGCCCCCACCCCCACCTCCAGGATGCGCGCGGGAGCCCCCGTCAGCGCCCCCAGCTCCAGCCTGCGCAGGTACCGCCCACGCATCCGCGCCTCGGAGACGGACTGCAACAGCGGCGTCAGCACCGTCGTCAGGGGATCATGCAACGCCGGGAGCCCGTCGTAGATGACGCGCATCAACCGGTCCGTCCCCCGGACCGCGTCCTCGCGGTACAGCCGGGCCAGCCCACCCTGGACGTCCCAGGCTTCGCCACAGCTCCCGCAGCGCAGGTGACCGGACTCCAGCCGCCCCGCCTCGTGCTGACCTTGGAACGCCACCGCCGCGCCACAGGCCAGACACGCCAGCAGCGCGACATCCCCCACTTCCAGTCCGCTAGGCACCTGGGGGTTGTAGCACCCTCGCCAGCGCTAGGTCGTCCTGGGTCCCCAGTTGTGCGAAATGGTCCACTGCCCGTTCCAGGTGGGCGCGCCGGCCCGGGTCGTCCGAGGGCAGATGCCGCGCGAGCTCGTACCGCGCGCGCGCCTCCTCGTACGCCGTCTCCTTCGCCCCGCCGAGCGCGATGGCCTCGCGCCACGCGTCATACGCCGCGGGAGCGTCCCCCGACAGCCACGCCTCGCAGCCCCGCCACAGCCGCGCCGCCGGCTCGCCGAAGGGGAACACCCGCGCGAAGCCCTCCACCGCGTGCACCGCCGCCCGCGCGCGCTCCACCAGCGACGCGTCCCGGCCGCCCTCGCGCTCCCACAACGTGAGCAGCACCTCCGCCACCGTCGTCACGCCGAAGTAGAGGAAGTGCGCCACCGGCTTGCCCGCCGACAACTTCGCCAGCGCCTTCTCCGCCGACAGCCGCGCCCCGTCCAGGTCGCCCTCGCGCAGCCGCAAGAGCGCCTGCGTGCCCTCGACGATGATGCGGTCGGTGAGGCCCCCCTGGGACTCCGTCCACGCCACCGTCTGGTCCAACGCCACGCGCGCCTTGACCAGGTTGCCCAGCCGCAGGTGGATGTACGCCTGATAGTGCAGCGCCCAGTGCTGCGTCTGCAGCGCCCCGCGCCGCCGCGCCGACGTCTCCAGCCACTCCATCAGCGGCAGCCCCCGGTGGAACCGCCCCTGGTAGCACGATGCCACCGTGAGCAGCGCCCGGCACTCCTCCGCCAGACGGAAGTCACCCACCGAATCGACGATGCCGATGGCCCGCTCCAGCCACGCCTCCACCTCCGCCCACCGCCCGACGTACGTCGCGTACACCGCGTTGCGGTTGAGCACGTAGGCCAGGTCCGCGGGGCTGCCCACGCGCTCGGCCACCTCGCGCGCCCGCCCCATCCACACCTCGGCCACCGGCCGCAGGGGCACCGTGCCCGCCACCACCGCCATGTTGGTATAGCCCCGCGCCAGCTCCGGGGACGCGCCCGCGGGCTCGCACAGGTTGAGCGTGCGCAGCCCCGCCCACAGCACCGGCAGCGCCTGCTGCGCGTAGATGAGCCGCATCAACAGCCGGCCCGCCACCCGCCGCACCCGCCGCCGCTCCTCCGTCTCCTCGTCGTAGGCGTCCGGCCGCGCGCTCTGCGCCAGCCGCAGCACCACCTGCGACACCGTGCCCAGCGCCCAGCCCACGCGCGAGGTGGGCACCGGCCAGCCGAAGTGCTTGAGCGCGCGCTCCGCGTGCGTCCGGAACGTCGCCAGCTCCCCCAGTTGGAAGCGCGCCTCGGCCAGCAGCGCCTCCAGGTGCCCCATCCGCAACACCTCGCGGGACGACACCCGCTCCAGCGCGCGCGTCAGGAACGGCAGCGCCTCGCGGCACGCGCCCACGCGCAGCGCCGCCTCGCCCGCGCGCTCCGCGTACTCCGCCTCGCGGCGCGAGTCGCCCGCCTCGCCCCAGTGGTAGCACAGCGCGGACGTCCACTCGTCGGAGCCCTCGCGCAGCTCCGCCTCCAGCGCCTCCGCCACGCGCCGGTGCAGCAACGGACGCTCCGCCGCGGCCAGCTCCTCCAGCACGCCCTCGCGCAGCTTGTCGTGCGCGAAGCGCCAGTGCCCGTCCGCCACGTCCAGCACCGCCGCCGCCGCGCAGTCGGACAGCCAGCGCTCCACGTCCACGCCGGGCGCCGCCGCGCGCAGCAGGGGCACGTTCACCTGCCGCCCGACGATGGCCGCCACGCGCAGCAGGTCGCGCGAGCCCACCGGCACCTTCTCCAGGCGCCGGCGCACCAGCCGCCGCATGCCACCGGCGAAGACGCGCTCGGGCAGCGCCATCTGCCCCAGCCGGTCCAACCCTCCGGCGTCCTCCGCCAGCGCGCGCGCCACCTCCACGAGGAAAAAGGGGTTGCCCTCCGTCTCGCGGCGCAACAGCTCCACCAGGTGCGGCCGGGCCCCCGCGGGGCCAATCATCGACTCGCTGAGGACCGCGATTTCACCCGCGTCCAGCCGGGGCAGCCGCAGCACGTCCAGCCCGGGCAGCTCCACGGGCAACGTGGGCGCCTCGTCGTCACGGAAGCTGCCCAGCAGCAACAGCGGCAGGCGCGAGGCCCGCGAGGCCAGGCGCGACAGCAGCAGCAGCGACTCGCCATGGGCCCAGTGCAGGTCCTCCAGCACCACCACCGTGGGCTGGGCCAGCCGGCTGAACAGGTCCTCCACCACCTGGAGCAGGCGCGCGTGGGCCATCTCCGCGCCCAGCTCCGCCGGGTCCGGCACCGCGCGCCCGAGCAGCGTCTCCACGTCCGGCACCAGCGGCTTGAGGATGCTCGCCTCGCGCTCGTCCAGCGGCACGAGCACCGACAGCCACCGCAGCACCGTGCGCCACTCCTGGTAGGGACTGCCGCCCGCGGCCACCGCCTGCCCGCGCAACACCACCGCGCCGCGCACCAACGCCATGGGGCGCAGCTCGTCGAGCAGGCGCGACTTGCCCACGCCGCTCTCGCCGCCCACCAGCATGCCGCCGCCGCGCCCCACCAGCGCCGCCTCGAGCACCGACCCCAGCCGCGCCAGCTCCCGCGTGCGCCCCACGTAGCGCGCCGCCTGGAGGAAGCTCTCCCGCGTGGTGACCGTCTCCACCGGCACCGGCCGCCCCGTGGCCGTGCACAGCGCGGCGATGGCCGCGTCCGCGCTCCGGGGCCGCTCGCGCGGATCCTTGGACACCAGCCGCTCCAACACCTCGCGCAGCGCGGACGGGAAGCCCGCGGGGGCCTGCGCCTTCCCGTCGAAGGGCAGCCGGCCGAACATCATCTGGCATGCCATGGCGCCCACGCTGAAGAGGTCCGTCACCTCGGAGGGCGGCTGGTCCTCGAACAGCTCCGGCGCCAGGTAGCCCGGCGTGCCGCCCGGCTGCGCGTGGTGCACCTTGTCGCGCCCCACCGCGAGCCCGAAGTCGAGCACCTTCACCTGCCCGCGCGTGACGAGCACGTTGGCGGGCTTGAGGTCGCGGTGGATGACGCCGCGCCGGTGCAGGTACGCCAGCGCGTGCAGCGTCTGCACGAGCAGCTCCACCTGCGTCTCCAGCGGCTGGTTGGCGCCGGCCTGCACCAGGTGCCGCGCGTCCTCCAGCAGGTCCATGGCCAGGTAGGGCCGGCCGTCGGCGTCGAAGCCGTAGTCGAGCACGCTGATGACGTGCGGGTGGCGCACGGAGGCGAGCGTCTGGAACTCGTGCGCCAGGGACAGGGCCAGCTCATGCCGCGCCGCGGACGACGGCGTGCTCTCCCCCGGCGGCAGCTTGACCAGGTCCTCCACCGTCTTGTGCAGCCGCTTGATGGCGACGGGGCCCGCCAGCAGGTCCTGCGCGCGCCACACCGTCCCCGCACCGCCCCGACCCAGGAAGTCGAGGATGCGGTAGCGCCCACCCACGACCTCGCCCTCGGCGCGAAACCGCGCCGGCTCCTCGGGTCGAGGGACTGTCGCTTCGAGTGGGAGAGGACGCATGTGCGGGGGGCCGCCCGTCACGCATGATAACGAGATTCAGGAATCCCGGGAGTCGGATTCCCGGGTTGATACACGGGTTGTTACACACCCGGCACCCGTGGTGCTTCCTCATGCCCTGAGAGGTAGGGCGCCGCCCGGCTCGGGCGGAGGCTCAGTGGCCGACGAGGCTGGCCAGTCCACGGCCGCCCTGGATGGCGCCGTAGATGAGGGTCGCGAAGTAGACGATGGTCCCCAGCGTCATGCCGTGCCCGGCGAGGATGGCGTAGCCGTCTCGCTGCAGGATGCCGACGGCGAAGAACAGCGCGGCCAGCGCGGGCAGGGTATTGCTGAAGGGCACGAAGCCGAACGGCGCCATCAGCAGCACGCCGGCCACGAAGAGCATGAACCCGTTGAAGCGGTTGGTGCTGGCGCCGTGGGAGAGCGCGAGCAGGCGCGGCTTGCTCAGCTTGTCGACCTTCATGAAGACGTTGGCGCCCTTCTCCAGCGAGGGGCGCAGCGACTCGCGCGACAGGCGCTTCTCCATGAACCGGCGCGGCAGCCACGGCACGCGGTTGAACATCACCCCCAGCCCGATGAGGACGATGAGCGCGCCGAACACGGTGGAGACCCCCGGCGGCGACACGGGCAGGAAGAAGGGGAAGGTGAGGATGCAGCAGAACAGCAGCAGGCCCTGCTCCCCACAGGCCTCCATCAGCTCCCGGACGGTGAGCGACTCGGGCAGGCGCGCCGCCAGCGCCCGCAGCGTGGCGGACAGCTGGACCTGGGTGTCGGAGAACTGGGCGGACGAGGGCGAGGACGACGAGGGCGTGGACATGGACGCCCGCTGACTACCACTTTCCGGAGGCCCCCGCTCAACCCCAGGCGATGTCGTACACCGCCTTCTCGCCCTCTCGACGAACGACCTGGACCGAGGGGCGGGGCGCTCCGCTCGCCTCCAGCCCCGCGAGGAAGAGGCCCACGTAGAAGCCCGCCACCACCACGGGCTGGCAGGTGAGCGTGTAGCGCCCGGGGCCCACCGGCTCCAGCGAGGCCTGGAGGTAGTTGGTGCCGGTGCGCAGGTTGCGCGTCATCCGCGCCAGCATCCGCTCCGGGCCCAGCAGCCGGACGGTGGACAGCAGGGCGCTGCCGATGAGGGTGGAGCCGAAGCCCTCGACGAAGCGGCGCCCCACCACGACGGCGCCATCCTCCAGGGGCAGCTGAGGGGCCAGCGTGTCGGCGGCCACCTTCAATGCCCCCAGCCACACCTCCAGGGGGTAGGCCGGCGCGAGCCGCCCCTTCGCGTCCACGCCCACCTGCTTGAGGCGGCCGACGCAACGCTCGTCCAGCTGGTCCCCCAGGGCGCGGAGGAGTCCTTCGAAGCTCTGGGGGAAGACCAACGGCTCGGGGGTGTCCAAGGCGGGCGGCATGCTAGTCGCGGGCCGCATCGTCCGCATCCGGCAGGTTGCCGCGCCTGGAGGGACCTGGAGCGTCCACTCGTGAACATCCGCCCCGGCCCGGGGAGCTGCCTCGGAGGGAGGTCATTCCTACCTCCAGGGCACATGCGGTGGGCGACGGTGGCGCTGGTGGCGACGGCGGTGATGACGGGGTGTCCCGCGGCCTGCACGGAGGAGCGGCCCCGGCCCTTCCAGCTCACGGGCGAGGTGGGCTCGGGCGGGCCGGAGTTCGCGGTGGCGCTCTACCAGACGGTGGGCGTGCGCATGGTGCCCGGCAACCGGCTGACGTGGGCCAACAACGGGGCCGTCTTCGACGTGATGGTGGAGGAGATTGGCCGGGCGCGGACGTCGGTGAACCTGGTGATGTTCATCTGGCGGCCGGGGCGCGCGTCGGACCGGTTGGTGGAGGCGATGACCGAGCGGGCCCGCGCGGGGGTGGCGTGTCGTGTGCTGGTGGACCCCTTCGGCAGCAACGGCTTCGAGCGGGAGGTGAAGCCGCGGTTGGAGGCGGCGGGGTGCAGGGCGCACCTGTTCCGGCCGTTGCCAGCGGATGAGACCCTGGCGCGCAATCACCGCAAGCTGCTGGTGGTGGACGGGCGCGTGGGGGTGACGGGGGGACTGGCCATCCAGGACGAATGGCTGGGAAATGGCCTGCGGGAGGACGCGTGGCGGGACACGAACGCGCGCGTGACGGGTCCGGTGGTGGAGCAGATGCAGCAGGCGTTCGCGGAGAACTGGCAGGAGACGACGGGGGAGATGCTGCCCGCGAGCGACTTCCCCACGCTGGCGCGGGCGATGCCGGGGCTGGATGGCGCGGGCGAGGGCTGGGCCGCGTTCGTGGGGAGCACGGCGAACCCGGAGGTGACGCGGGCGGAGCGGCTCACGCAGCTCATGGTGCGCGCGGCGCGCGAGCGGCTGTGGATTGCCCAGTCGTACTTCACGCCGAACGGGGTGTTGTCGGCGCTGCTCCAGGAGCGGGCGCGCGCGGGCGTGGACGTGCGGGTGCTGGCGCCGGGGGACCTGAACGACCAGGAGGTCATCACCGTGGCGCAGCGCGCGTCGTACTCGGCGCTGAGGGAGGCGGGGGTGCGGCTGTGGGAGTACCAGCCGTCGATGATGCACGCGAAGACGATGCTGGTGGATGACCGGTTGGTGCTGGTGGGGTCCATCAACTACGACCCGCTGTCGTTCAACGTGTTGGAGGAGGGCTCGCTGGTGATGGAGGACGCCGAGGCGGCGAAGCGGATGGAGGCGTTCTTCCTGGAGGACCTGTCGCACGCGCGCGAGGTGGGCGTGCGGGAGGTGCCGCGGGCCGGGGCGTCCGGTAGCGGCCAGTGACGCGAGGAGGGCTGGGCAGCGCGGCGGGGCTGTGCTGAAGAAGGGGGCCCCTCTTCCGCTGGGAGTCCCCATGGCATCGCAGGACGCGCGTCTTCTCTTCGTCGCAGGAGCCACGGGGGCCACCGGCCGCAACGTGGTGAAGCAGGCGCTGGCGCGTGACGTGCCGCTGATTGCGCACGTGCGGCCGAAGAGCGCTCAGACGGAGCCGGCGAGGGACTGGCCTCGCAAGGCGACCGTGGAGCTGGCGGATGCCGGGGCGCTGGCGAGGGAGATGCAGGGGTGCACGACGGTGCTCCAGCTCATCGGCACGATGCGCAAGCGTTTTTCGACGGGGGACACGTACGAGACGAGCGACATCGGCACGACGCGGCAGTTGGTGGAGGCGGCGAAGACGGCGGGGGTGGACCACCTGGTGTTGCTCAGCTCGATGGGCGCGGGGAAGCCCGTGGGGACGTACCTGAAGGCGAAGGCGGAGGCGGAGCGGCTGGTCCGCGAGAGTGGAATCCCGTGGACCATCGTCCGTCCGCCCGCGTTCGAGGGCGAGTACCACCACCCGCCCGCGCTGCTGGGCGTGCTCGCGAAGCTGCGCCCGTTTCGCGGGCTGCGCCCCATCCACCTGGACCAGCTCGCGGCGGTGCTGCTGCGCGTGGCGGAGAAGCGAGCACCGCTGGGCGCGGTGCTCGAGGGGGACAGCCTGTGGGAGGCGGTCGCGGCGGCGGGGAGGTGAGAGCACGCCGCCCACACCTCATGCCTCGCGCGCAACGGAACGACGGGCAGTCGATGCCGGGCGATGCTAGTCGAGCTGACCGAGGTGCCAATCCTTGACGAATGCGGAGCGCTTCATCCGGTTGACCAGCTGAATGAACTGCGCATCGTCCAACGTCCCCTTGGGGTTTCCTCGGTCCGACGGAACATCCAAGACGGACCAGGCATGCGATGTCAGCGCCTGGAGCCCCATCCGGTGCAGGACTCGAGACTCTTTATCGTCCATCTCCGCCAGCTGGATTTGTTGAATGCCAGCCAGTGAGGCCCCATCAGGGCCTCCGGATTTGTTGGTCACGATCGCACGCATGTCCGGACTCCCCGCCGGAGGATTCTCCCCTCTGAGGGCCGCCCCCTTGTACAAGGCATCATAGACAGCAATCTGCTTGGCAATCCCGAGACCACGGAGAGCCTCTGGCAGGTTGTCATTCAAATCGCCTTTCTTGAGTCCATTGAACTGGTAGACCCCCCGACCATCCTTATTCCTCGGTGCAAACGGAGTACCTCGAAGCCAGTCGTCCAATTCGTTCTTCGGAAGAGCGTCACCCAGCAAGATGACGTCCTTCACGCCACTTTGGTGAACAGCCTCGAGCATCTGTTGGAAACGCTCCTTCGTCGTGTTTTGAGCCGGAGACTTATCATCCTCTCCCGACACATTCCGGATCCAGATCCCCATCTGCCCTGAAGGTTCAGGTGTCTCTGCGGACGTCCGACGATTCGCTGGGGGAGTTTGAGCCGAGAAATACTCCCACACGGCTTGCCGCAGCGTCTCCAACTCCTCAGAAGGAATGGTGGCGAGAAGTTTCCGCATGACCGATTCATGCACTCCGGCTGAGTCATGGATCGTTCGCGGCGCGATCTCCATGAGATTGATGCGTTCCTTGCGCGTAGCCTCTCCGTGAGGCTTGCCGGTAGGGGTCGGCCCCTGTCGCTGAGAATCATGACCTGATGGTGGATGCAACGCCTCACCAAATGCACCCGTGAGCTGCGCTCCAAGATACCTGATGGAAGCAGGGATGTCGCGCAGGTATGAAGCAGCAAGAATATGCATCATCTCACCAAATTCCCCAGGTTTGAGTGCATACGTTGACTCCTCCTTCGAAGTCTCATCAGGCCGGAAATCTAGGTCGGACCGCTGCTCGAAGAGCTTGTAGATCTCCAGGGCCTCGGCGATCCGCCGCCTCTTTTGCTCCGGATCGAACCTCTCGTCCGTCAGAATGCGAAGCCCCTCTGCCGAAAAGACCGCGAGAGCCTCATCCCGACTGAGCGGCTTGTACTCCCCCCCTGTCATCTCTCCATTTTCATCGATCATCAACTCGTTGCGCATGAGTTCATTGGCACGATTGAGCCTATCGACGATGCTTTCCTTGAGCGTCTCTCGCTCCGCCTCGGTCATCGAGCCATGTGAACGGAGACGCTTGTCGTCTTCAGTCACACCATCGAGCAGCATTGGGAGTTCATTCGGATCCAAGGGGAAATACAGTGAATGGTCCCCCTCCCCCAGGACAAAGTTGTTCGGATCTTCCAGATAATCGGAGCGAAAAACATTCGTCTCAAGAGCCTCTTTGTTCCAGTCGAGGGCTCCTACCTTGACCTTGGGCCAAGGATTGATGCCGTTGTCTCTCTCCGCGACGATGCCGTTACCCTTCGCCAGTGAGTCCACCTGTGCCGCGTGCTCGCGAATCTGGTTCTCGACGCTCGCGATGCGATTCTCCAGGTCCTTGCGCTGCTGCGCCGTCGCGGGCACGGAGCTGTTCGTGGCTCCCTTGATGCTCTGCTCGAGCTGCGCCTGGGTCTTCTGGAGTCCCTCGAGGATGCCGGAGAGCTTCTTCACCTCCAGCCGTGACTCGAAGCCCTGGGAGCCGTAACCGGGCATGCCGGTGATGGCCTGCTTCACCTTGTCGATGAGCTGGCGCACCTTACCCACGGCGCCCTCGTAGCGCTGGAGGATGCGCGCCGTCTCCATATGCGCCTGGATGTCCTCCTTCGTCGCGGCCGGGCCGGCCTCGATGCGCACCTTGCCGTCGTCGTAGCGCACCTGCGTCGTGCGCCCCGGCAGCGAGGGATTGCGCACCACCGGCACCGGCGGACGCCCCGTGTTGTCGGTCCCCTGCTCCGGAGTCGCCGGCTTCGTCTCCGTCGTGCCGGGCCGCTTCGGACTCGGCGCGATGATGAGCTGCCCCGTCGCCAGGTTCACGCGGAAGTCCTGCGGAGGCAGTCGGGGCGCGGGAGGACGCGCGGCCGGGTCCCGAACCGGCGTGCCCAGCGTCGTCCCCGGCTGCGGTCCCTTGTCCGTCTTCGTCGTGCTCCCCGGCTTCGACGACGTGTCCGTCCCTCCCGTGGTCCCCGTGGGCTTGCTCCCATCCGCACCCTTGGAGCCATCCGCGCCCTTGCTCCCCCCGGCACCACCGGAGCCGCCGGCACCACCGGCACCGCCAGCTCCACTGTTGCCACGGGTCTTCTTGCTCTTGCCTCCCCCGCTCTCGTCGCCATCGCCCCCCAGCTCGACCTTGGGGCTCGCCTCGCCGCCGCTGCCCTCGACGGTCATGTCGCGGTGTCGAACGTTGAGCTCGAAGTCCACCACCCCGTACTTCCCGCCCACGCCCAGCTCGCGGTCCTTGTACGAGCCGGTGGTCTTCGTCTCCTCGTACTCCACGCCCTCGAGGGCGGTCTCGAACTCGCCGCGAATCAACTTCTTTGTGATGGCCTCCATGTCCTTGCTGTCGAGGCCGCTGTACTCGGTGGTGGTGAACGTGCCCGTCGACCCCAGGTCCTTGGAGGTCTCGATGGAGATGGTCGTCTCCGCCGCGTCCACCATGGAGGCCGACACCGGGTTGTTCATGAACGACATCAAGTCATTCGCGGCCACCTTGTTCGCGTCGAGGGGAATCCGGGTCTCCATGCTCACCGTCCCGGTGACCTCAGCACCGGCCTCGACGCCCGCCTTGCCCTTGAGCCCCGTGGCGAGGACCCCCGCCGCCGAGCCCTCGACCTCCAACGTGCTCACCAGGTACTTCGGCTTGCCGTTCTCGAACTCCACCCGGTAGCTCTGCGTCGCGCCGATGCTGGCGGACAGGTCCGCGTTGAAAGGTCCCCCCTTCACTTCAAGCCCGGCCTCGGCCTCGGCGCCGATGTTCACCTCCATCGCCGTCAGGTGGTCCTGCACGAACTTCAGGTCCTCGCCCCCCGAGGTGATGGCCGCCGGCCCCTTGCCCAGGATGATGGCCGCCCGCGCCGCCTCCTCGGGCGTGTCGAACGTCATCTCCACGCGGCCACCGGCGGAGCCGGACACCGACCCCAGCATGCCCGCCCCCATGTTCGCCGTCACCTCGGCGGAGAGCTGGTACTTGCCGTCCGAGGTCATCTCGACCTCGATCTCCCCGTCGATCCCTCCCTTGAGCCCGACCTTCCCGTCGAGGTTCCCGCTCAACGTCAACGTGTCGCCAGGACTGTTCAGCGTCTTGATTTCATCCGCCAGCGCGCCCTCGACCGGCGCGGTCATCTTGTCGATGGCCTCGTCCACCGGCTTGAGCAGCACGTCCTTCGTGAAGCGCATCGCGTCCACGGCGACTTCGCCGGCCGACAAGGCCAGGTCCGTCAACGTGTCGACGGCGAACTCCTTGACGTCCTGGGTCCAGGGCAGCTGGCGCTCCCGGTCGAGCGTCTTCGGCGCCTTGCCCTTCACGGGCTTCCCGTCGCCATCCACCTCGAAGCCGGCGTGGTCGTACTTCCAGCGGTTGCCACCGGCCTCCTGGAGCGTCTTCGCCTCCATCGGCTGGTGCTTCATCTGGAGCTGACCGTTGGCGTCCACCGTGCCCGACGCCTGCGTCACCACCTGCGTGCGGCTGGCGTGTCCCTTCTGGAACGTGGAGCCATCCGGGTCGTACGACGTCACCGTGGTGCGGCTGCTCACGTTGCCCGGCGTCTTCGACGAAACGGCGGGCAGCGAGTCCGTGGAGGTCGCGTCCTTGGGGCCGCGCGTCACCTCCTGCTGGTTGCGCACCACCTGGATGCCATTGCCATTGGCGTCCTTGGGCGCGGCCTTGAGCTGCACGGAGTCCGTCTTCTGGGTCGTGACGGCGGGCTCGCCCTTCGCGTTGTAGCGGGTCTCCTCGGTGAGCGTGAGGCTCGAGCCGCCGGGCTTCAGGGACGTGCCGGGGTTGTTCGCCTGGTGGTGGCCTTCGCCCTTGGAGGCATTCTCGAAGGCCTGTCCCTGGGCGGCGTCGAAGTCGCCCACGGCCTTGGCATCGAAGCCCGGCGTGTGCACCTCCGTCGTCTTCACCGACTGCGTCGGGACGCCCCGCGCGTCGAACTGCGTCTCCGTCTTCACCGTCGCCGGGCCCTTGGGCACGTCGGACCGGTTCGCCAGCTCCGCGGGGGGCTTCTCCATCTGGAGCTCCTCCGTGCGCGACTTCAGCACCGGAGGAGACTTCGTGATGTCGTAGGCGGACGTGGTGGTGGCGGTGGTGAGGCCCGTCTTCGGGTCCTGCGTCGTGGAGGACGTGCGCGATTCCAGGCCCTGGGGCGTGCCTCGCGCGTCCACCGTCCGCGTCCACGTGAGGTCCCCGGCACCGGACGAGCCCTGCGCCTGTCGAGGCTTCTTCACCGAGGACGCGTAGCTGCCATCCGGCTTCACGGTGACGGTGTGGCCGCTCTTCGCGTCCGACAGCGTCATGTCGCCCGTCTTCGCGTCCTTCTTCACCTGGTACTTCGCGCCGGAGGACGGGTCCGTGAACGTCTGCCCGTCGGCCAGCTTGCGCGCCGCCTCGATGTCCCGCCCGTCCACCGAGTCGAGCAAGGCGAGGGGCGGGCCCCCCGCCGAGCGATTCGCGTCCGGCGACGCGGTGGTGCCGAGCACCTTCTCCAGCTCCGCCAGCCGGGCGGGGTTCTCGAACGCGGAGGCGAGCTCGTTCTTCTTCGGCCTGAGGCCCTCGAGGTCCTTCTGCGTGAAGGGCAGCGGCTTGTTCTCGCGCGCGGCGAGCCCGTTCGCCAGACGCATGCTCTCGTCGGCCAGCTTCCCGGACAGGGCCGCCAGCTCCAGGGCGCCCTGGAGCTTCCGCTCCGCGCCGGCCAGCTTCTCCCGCGCCTGCGCGCTGGCGGCCTCCGCGGTGGTCGCGGCGGCCTTCGTCCTCTTCGCGCCCTCCGGCGTCTGCCCCAGGGCCCGCGCGAACTTCTGCGCGTCCGCGGCGCCCTGCTGCGCGGTGGCCTGTTGCTGACGCGAGGCCTCCACGGCCTTCCTCGCGTCCTCCACGGCGCGGCGCGCGGCCTCGGCGGCGCGGCGTGCCTCTTCCGCCGCACGGCGCGCGGCCTCGGCCCGTTGACGTTCTGCTTCAGCACGGCGCGCGGCATCCGCCGCACCCGTTCCCGAGGTTCCTGCCCCACCCGATGTAGGCGAAAGACTCATGAGAACGTCCCCTTTTGTGAAAACGATTCTCAAGAGTTATCGAAAGCCGGGTGCAAAAGGTCCCAGCCATTTTTCGTGATTTCCAAGCCGTTGCCGGATGAGGCCCATCTGGCCCGTGTCTCACATTGAAGGAGGCCTCCGGGCGGGACGCGCGGGCGCAACCCCTCGAATCACAGGCTCCGTTCCCGGGACGCGCCAGCCCGCACCGCCGTCAGGGTTTGAAGGAGAATTGCAACCCGACACCGCGGCTGGAACGTCACGGAAATGCAACGCAGACAACGCCATCGCGCCGCGAGGCCGGGCTGCTCACGCGGCGAGAAAGGCTTTGCCGGGGGTCGGGGTCAGGCGGAGGCGCGGATGCGCTCCACGAAGGCGTGGGCGTCGGTGGCCTCGACGCCGTGGAGGCGGGCCATGTCGCGGGCGATGTCGGCGGGGTCGTCGCCCAAGCGCAGCTGCATGCGGACGTTGTGCTCGAAGGGCGCGAGGATGCGCAGGGCGGCCTCTCCCTTCGCGACGGCGACGGCCGGAGCCTGGCGCTGGAGCGAGCGGCCCATCTCCACGCGGGCCTGCACGTACGTGACGAGGTTGGACAGCAGGTAGTACCAGGTCACGAAGAAGGAGATCGTGCCCCACCAGCCCAGGGTGAGGTTGCGCAGCGTGTGGTGCCAGAACGCGCGGCCCAGGCAGCGGCGGCACAGGTCGGCGGCGGTCGTGTACGAGCGGCGCGCGAAGAGCATGCCCACGTTGTGGTGCAACTCGACGAAGGCCGTCGGCCCGGAGTGGGAGCAGTGGTCGCAACGCATGGCCACCGAACCCTAGTGGGTCCAGTGGCCGGATTCGAGCGCGCGCGAGTCAGCCCCGACAACCAGGGTGACCCGCGCGGTTCCAACGATTCGCGTGGGTCAGCCCACCTTCTTCTCGGTGGCGCGGACGATGCGGTTGAAGTCGAAGTTCTCCGACGGGTCCTTCTTGTCGGGGTTGGTCTCCTTGTGGCCCACGACGTTGCCGGCGGGGACCTCGTAGCGCTTGGCGAGGTAGGGCACCAGCTGCTCGAGCGCCTTGTACTGGGCCTCGGTGTAGCCGTCCTTGCCGTCACCCTCGTTGACGATTTCGATGCCGATGGAGCGGTCGTTCACGTCCTTGCCGTCGCCGCGCAGCGACCCATCTCCCGCGTGCCAGGCGCGCTTCTGGTCGCCGACGAGCTGGTAGATGGTGCCGTCCTTGCCAATCATGTAGTGGGCGCTGACCTTGCCGTTCTTCTTGTCCTTGGCCCACTGGCCAAGCTTCCCGAACACGCCCTCGCCGTCCGTGTTGCCGGTGAGCGTGGTGAGGCTGCTGCGGTCGGAGCCGTCGGCGGTGTGGTGCAGGACGATGGTGTCGATGTCCGCGCCCGCGGGCCGGTCGTTGTAGCGGTCCGACTTCGCCGGGCGGACCTGCATCTGCGGCGTGGGGTTGGACGGGTCGGTGGACGGCGGCGTCAGGGGCGCGGGGCCCTTGGGGGCCGTCCCGGTGCCGTAGCCCGGAGGCGGCTTGCCCGGGCTCGGGGACGGCGTGGGGGACGGCTCGAAGCTGTCCACCGGGCGCGGCGACGGCGAGGCCCCAGGCGTGGGCGTGGGCTTGGGCTCCGGGCGCGGCTCGTCCTTGAGCGGGCGCACGAAGGTGTTGTTCACGAAGCGCTTGATGGGGCTCAGCATGGGGGGACCCAGGGGTGTGGGGTGTGGGACGGGGTAGGAAGAACAACCAGATTATCGCAGCCCGAAATCCCCGGTTGCGTCTTCCCAGAAAGAAAGAAACCCACCCTCTCCCCTCGGAAAGACGAAGGGGACGCCGGGGCTCCGGCATCCCCCTCGTCCTGACTCATCGCATCACGACCTCGGGCCAGGCGCCCGGCTCAGCGGATGACCTTGGGCTGGAGGCCGTTGCGGAAGTCCTGGTGCCAGGCCTTGGGCAGGCGCTGGAGGATGGAGACCTGCTCGCGCTCGGGCAGGGTGAGCGCGTCCTGCATGCGCAGGTCGCCCACGAGGAAGCCGCCGGCGAAGAGGGTGCGGCCGTTCTTGTTCACGGCGAGCAGCTCCTGGTCGGTGCCCAGGGCCAGGTTGTAGACGCGCTGGCCCTCGGGGGAGACCTTGGAGATGGAGGTCAGCGTGCGGACGCCCTGCTCGGTGCGGACCTGGTCCCTGACACGCAGGTCCTTGGCGGCGACGACCTGGCCGGTGGACATGATGACCGGGTGCATCTGCGTGAGCGTCGCGTCGTGGCCGGCGTCGTCGCGCAGGCGCAGCATGGGCGCGACCTCGTTGCCGCGGGAGATGTCGGTGACGGTCAGCGCCGTGCCGCGCGCGTCGGCGAGCACCTTGTCACCCAGCTTCACGTCCTGCACGGGGACCACGCGGCCGTCGGCCAGCTTCACCTGCGTGCCGGAGGCCATGCAGCTGTTGCGGAAGAAGATGTTGGGCGGGATGCCCGAGCCGCCCTTGGGGTAGACGACGAACAGCGGCAGCTCCACGCCGTTGCACTTCACCTTGCCGGTGATGGTGATGGAGAAGCGGGTCATCTCGTTGATGATGGTGTCCGTGCCGCAGCTGGCGGCGCTGGGCCCGTTGCCCGTGGTGTTGAACAGCCAGTTCATGTTCGTCAGGACGTTGAGCGGCGTCTGGTTGGCGCCCAGCGGCAGCGACGCGATGAAGTCCGCCTGGTTCGCGTAGACGCAGCTGCGGGCGGTGTCCTGGGTGATGAGCTGGATGCGCGCCCGGTCCACCTTGGACAGCACGCATTGGAAGTTGTTCTCCGCGCCCGCGTTCAGCACGCCCCGGATGGGCACGTACAGGTTCTGGTAGTTGTACGGCGCGTTGAACAGCCAGTAGTCCGCCGGGTTGAGGACGCCTGGCGTGGTGGCGTAGCTGGCCGCGACGCCCGTGGGCGCGGGCGGATAGGGCAGCAGGTTGCCGTTCTGGTAGCCCGCGACGGAGTAGTCGCAATCAGCCCCGCCGCGAAGCTGACAGGCATAGATTTCCGCCTGCGCGGCGCCGACCAGGACCTTGCGCGGGTGCGAGAACGTCATGCCCGGCGGCGCGTCCACCGCGGCGGCGCGCTCGACCAGGTAGGACGTCTGGTCGACCGTCTCCCCCAGCGCCATCAACAACGACTCCATGCGCAGCACGCGCCCCTTGCCCGTGGCGATGGTCGCCGGGGCCTGGACGTCGTCGAACGCTCGGCCGTCGCCGTACTCCTCGCCGGAGGCCGAGGAGACCATCACGGAGCTCGTCTCCGCCACGTTGGTGTCGTAGTTGACGAGGTCGGCGTAGACGTAGTCCGCGCCGTCCTTGCACGCCACCTCCACCACCGGGAAGAACGTGGTGTAGCCATTGGCGGTGATGGGGTCCTGGCCGTACTTGAGGAAGTGGTTGCACCACGCCCCCTCCACCAGGGCCGCCGGCTGCTCGCCCGCGGCGCGTCGAGCGAGCGCGCGCTCACGCATGAAGCCGATGCGGCGGAACAGCTCCGGCGCGTTGCGCTCGCTCTTCCCGGCCGACGTCAGCCGACCGACGAGGAAGCGCCAGTCCCCGTCGTCCGACAGGTCCAGGTCGACGCGATACACGCCGGAGTCCTTCACGGACTCGTCGAAGCGCTCCACCAGACACTGGGCGTTCGCCCGGTCCTCCTGGGGAGGGTTCAGGGTGTTGCTCCACCCCGCGGTCAACAACATCACTCCCGCCAACGGCAACACCCGCGCGAACTTCCTTCCAGACTCGTGCATGACTCCTCCGATTCGACGGCGAGACGACGGACGCAGCCCTGCCCGGCTCGTCCCCGACGGGTGACGAGCGCGTCTGCCTGACTGTCGTGAACGGAGGGAATCGCCGATGAGCCGTGACCCGGGCGTCGCCCCGCGGTCACAGCTCCCCCCGCATCAACAATCCATACATTTCTTGGACAGGGCTGAAAATCTGGCTTTACCAGACTCGCTCGCATGATGAATTGACAAATCATTCAATGGCAACACCTCCACGCGGCACCTTCCCGCAAAGCCTTCCATTCGCCCGGAGCCTCCATGCTTGCAGCGTCTGCTTCCAGACACTCCCGCCCAAAGCCAGTCTTCCGGTGTCTGACCATGTCCTGGCGGTCCCTGGTGCTCCTCGGGGCACCGCTGACGGGCTGCTCGGACGACGACGAGGGTAGGTCCGACGGAGGGCCCCAAACGGGGATGCGAGGCCGGATGGAGGAGGCCACGCCCGCTCCCGAGGACGCCGGCGTGGATGGCGGTGTCCCCGAGGACGCTGGCGTGGATGCTGGAAACCCCGAGGGCGATGGAGGCGTCGCGGAGGACGGCGGCTCGCCGGACGCGGGGCCGCTCTCGGATGTCGCGGGGGCGTGTCACGCCTCCGTGGGGTGCTGGGATTCCCCGCGCCCCACGGGTGAAGCGCTGGAGGCGGTCTGGCGTTCGGACGCGAAGGCGACGTGAGCGGCGAGCGCCCACCCTGCGCTGCGCTGGAATGGGCAGACATGGGATGCGCCCGTCACGGGCGTTGCGGTCAATTCCTCACATCTCTCCGGACCGGGGCGTCAGGATGTCTGGATTGGAGGGAGCAGCGCGGACGTGGCCCGCTGGGATGGTCAGGCGTGGGGACGGGGCGCACTGGGGTTGGATGGTTCGGCCAGCGGACTGGCGCTGGTTTCGCGGCCACGAAGGGCTGGTTGACGCAGGCGCCGAGGGGGCGCGTGTGGCGGAGGACAGCCGCGGGCTGGGAGCCCACCTCCGGGCTGGCGGACGCCGCGTTGTCCTCGGTCTGTGGACGCGCGCCCGGGGACCTTTGGGCCCTGGCGGGGAGTCAGGGGTGGCGCGGTGGCGGGGACAGGGTTGGAGTGGCGCGGGGACATTGCCGGGCGCGGTGGGGGGCGCCGGACGTGGACCGCGAGTGGGCGGAGGGCGCGCTGCCGCGTCGTCGCCGAGGCTCGGGCTCGTCACGGGTGGACGCGGGCGCGTTCCAGGTGAACGCGTCCACGCCAGGGCCGGGCCACGGGCCGCCCATCCGTTGCCAGGGATTCCCTGGCATCCACGTTGCACTCGTAGTCGACGGTGACTCACGGGGCGCGCGCGTCATGGCGCGTGGGGCCCGAGGGCTGCGAGCGCCCGACCCCGAGGCGCCACGAGGTCGACATGCGAGTCGAGACGAGCTGCGACTCCGTCCAGTTCCTGCTGGACGGCGACAACTTCTTCCGAGAGCTGCACCGTCGCATCATCGCCTGCGAGGAGGCGGGAGGAGGCGCGTCCATCCGGCTGGCCTACTGGAAGGCGGACCCGAGCCTGCGGCTGCCCGCGGTGGATGGGAAGGACGAGCAGACGTTGTCGGCGGCGCTGTCCGCGGCGGTGAAGGCGGGGGCGAGGGTGCAGGTCATCCTGTGGAATGGCTGGAAGTCGGAGTGCTTCGTGCCGCACCACCACTTCTGGAGACAGGACTGGTCGGAGTGGCTGGAGCGGTGGACGAGCATCCTGAAGAACTGGAAGTTCCCCGAGGGGTCCATCCAGTTCAAGTACCACTCGTACGCGGGCAACAAGCTGCATCCCTTCACGAGCCTGCACGTGAAGATCGCGTTGTTCGACACGGGGGACGCGCAGCACGTGCTGCTCGGGGGGATGAACCTGGGCGAGGACTACAAGTCGTCCACGGTGCACGACAAGGACAACCACTGGCACGACGCGGCCGTGCGGATGACGGGCGACATCTATCGCGTGGTGGGGAACTACTGGTCGGAGCTGTGGGCGGGGCGCAAGCCGCCCAGGGCGCCCACTTCGCCGGACCGGAGTGACGGCGACACGAAGGTGACGTTCGTGACGACGGACGTGCAGGGCAAGGCGGAGCGGGACATCCGGACGGAGCTGGTGAAGTACTTCCAGCAGGCGAAGCGCTACATCTACGTGGAGAACCAGGCGCTGACGGACCCGTGCATCATCGACGCGTTGGTGGCGGCGGCGGCGCGAGGGGTGCAGGTCATCATCATGGTGCCGCACCCGAAGCAGACGGTGATGGGGGACTACAGCGGCTATGCGTACGTGATGAACTTCGCCTTCCGGGCCATCGCGATGGCGCGGGTGAAGGGGTTCTCGTATCCGGGCACGGTGTATGGGACGCACACGGTGGACGCGGGGAACATCGCCGAGTCGAGCCTGCGGTACGAGGGCTGGCTGTTGAGCGGGCGCGTGCTGAAGACGGCGTCCCAGACGCCGATGTGGGAGCAGTCGAACGACAGCTACATCACCGACCTGGAGAAGCGCCTGCGCAACGGGGACGACAGCCTGATGCGGGTGTGGCGCGCGCCCAACCTGCCCTTCCGTCCGGCGTCGCAGTTCATGAACCGGGGCTTCCACTGGAAGCTCGAGGACGCGTGGGTGGGGACGTGGGTGTATCTGGAGAAGATGACGGACATCCAGTCGGACTCGTTCAGCATGTATTCGCCGTTGCTGACGGGCACGACGGGGGAGTCGCCGTACGTGCACTCGAAGGTGGCGCTCATCGACGACGAGGTGGCGTTCATCGGGAGCAGCAACTGGACCTACCGCAGCATGCAGTTCGACGCGGAGGTCAGCGCCATCATCCAGAACCCGGACTTCGTGCGCGACACGCGCGAGGAGCTGTTCCAGCACTGGGGCATGCCGACGGACCTGGCGGAGTGGCGGGAGACGACGGAGGAGAACCTCGAGCGCGACGCGGATGGGAGCGTGCGCATCGTCCCGTTGACGCTCGCGGACCTGAAGGTCGACTACACGAGCCTGACGGCGTGGGGTTCGTGGGCGGCGGGGAACATGATCTAGGAGGAGTGGCTCGGGCCACCGGCTGACGGGTTGGTGGGTCGGAGGGTGCGGTCGGCGACGGGCGGCCCCAACTTGGGGGCAGGAGGAGTTCCATGCCCCATCCCGCCGGACAGTCCAACGCGCCCCTGCCCGCTGGCACGCTCGCGCCGCCTATCGACGCGCCGGTGACGCCGGACCAGAAGGTCTCCCTGGAGGATTTCCGGGGGGCGCCGCTGGTTCTGGTGTTCTACCCGGCGGACTGGAGCCCGGTGTGCAGCGACGAGCTGGCGCTCTTCAACGAGCTGTTGCCGGAGTTCGAGCGCCTGGGGGCGCGGGTGATGGCCATCTCCTGTGACGGGGTGTGGTGCCATCTGGCCTTCGCGCGCGCGAGGAACCTGCACATGGTGCTGGCGTCGGACTTCCATCCGCAGGGGGCCATCTCGCGTGCGTACAACGTGTTCCAGGAGGACGCGGGGACGTCGGACCGGGCGCTGTTCGTGCTCGACGCGGAGGGGAAGGTCTTCTGGAGCCATCGCTCGCCGGTGGCGGTGAACCCCGGGGCCGATGGGGTGCTCGACGCGCTGGAGCGACTGGCCAGGCGGAGCGGCTCTGTGTCCGAGGACGCTGGCGTGTCGACGCAGCGGGGTGCTCCGGAACATCCGGGGGTGCACTCATGAGCAAGCTGCGAGTTCCGGTGGGGGCATTGGACCATGTCCTGGGGCCGCAGGATGCGCCGGTGACGCTGGTGGAGTACGGCGACTTCCAGTGCCCCTTCTGTGGGCAGGCGTACTGGGAGGTGAAGAAGGTGCTGGAGGAGATGGGCGAGGGGTTGCGGTATGTGTTCCGGCACTTCCCGTTGACGCAGGCGCACCCCTTCGCGCTCCAGGCCGCGGAGGCGGCCGAGGCCGCGGGCGCGCAGGGGAAGTTCTGGGAGATGCATGCGCGGCTCTACGAGCATCAGCAGATGCTCGACTTCGAGTCGCTGCGGGAGCACGCGTGGGCGCTGGGGTTGGAGGACGAGCGTTTCACCCGTGAGCTCATGGAGCACCGGCACCAGGAGCACGTCCGGCGGGATTTCATGGGAGGCGTGCGCAGCGGAGTCAACGGGACGCCGGGCTTCTTCATCAACGACGAGCGCTACGTGGGCGAGTTCAGCGCGCCCGTGCTGCTCTCCGTGCTCCAGGGCCGGAGCGCCGAGGCACCTGGGTATTACTGAGGCACGGGGTACCGTGGTCATCGTGCGGTGAACGGTTTTGCCGTGGGTGCCGCGACCTTGCCGCTGCGGGGCTCGCATTGAGGCCCGTCGCCGTCGTGGCGCCTGTCCGCTTCATGTGACCGAGCGCGTACTCGTACATGGCCGTCTCGACCCCATGTCCGGCGAGGGTGAGGTGGAGTCCTCTTGGATATCGATGGGCACCTGCGTGGCCGACGGCATCCGTCAATGCAGCTCGGGTGCTTCGGTCACGCGCTCGAACGCTACGCCCAGGTTCCCGACCTGTTCGAGTGCGTCTTTGAGTTCCTGCGAAACAACAAGCGAGATCTTGAACTTCCTCAGCCGAAAGACCTGCGCGCCCTCGGTCTTCGCAGAGTCGATTCGCAGCCCGTAGATCCAGCGATACTCCCCTTCATATCCAGGGAAGGGATCGTCCTCGTCATAGTGCTGCACCGCCCGGCACCGGGCCTCGTCGATGGCATCGACCACCTTGGTGACGTTGACGACGAAGTATGGCTCGACCTCTCCCTCGACCGACACCGGGAAGAGCTGCACGTCGCCGGGAGCAAGCGACCTGAAGACGTTCGCGACGGCTTCGCTGACGATGGGGATTGCTTCAATCACAGAAAAGGAAAACGCCCGCTGCCTGCCCGGATGTGCGACTCGTGCCTTGAGGGCGCCCAGGTCAGGAAGAACGCGTCCGTCCGCGAACATCCATGGCTCATCAAACGCCTCACCCGAAGCCTGGGTCGGCGTCTCGAGGAGCCACCGGGGCACATCGCCAAGCTCCACTGAGTAGAAATGACGCTCCACGCTATCCCTCCCCCTTCACAATGAGGCTCCGCAACTCGGATCCCTGCGTCATCAGCTCGTCGGCGATCTTCGCAAGTTCCTTCATCAAGCTGGCCCGGCAGGCGTCCGTCGTTCGGCAACGCGCGACAGAGCGCTCAAGGCGCCGAATCACCGCTCGATGGTACAGCTCAGGGTGAGGCCCCTCGTGTCCCTTGAGCCGCACCTTGTTGGCAGCATCTTCCAGCGTCATCCCGGCCTTCTCGAAGATCTTCAGGCACTGAGGCGTCCAGGGACCGCCGGTCACATCCGAGATCGGGTTCTTGTTCGTGCAGATGTGATGAACAGGCCCCACCACGTCACCCGGAAACCGCCCATCCGAGTACATCGCCAGGGCAGCGGCGGCTCCGGGCGCCAGGGCGACATTGAGCACACCAGCTGCGGGAAGTGCCATCGACGTCACGCCTCCACTCATTGCCGCTCCGAGCTGGAATCCCGCTTCGGCCTCAGCCCGAACGACCGCCTGAGTGAAGCCAGGGAGCCTGGGGGCCTGAGCCGCCATCGCGCTCTTTCCACCCAGGGCCGCAGTGACCAGCAGGACCAGGACGCGTGTGCCGTTCGTCCCCAGCACCCGCCCGAACCGATGCCCGATGTCCTGTAGCTCGATGACGCTCATCGCCGTCCCGGCATCATCCCACAACTGCACGAAGCCGCGCCCTATCTCCCAGACCGGCATGACGCCGAGGTAGGCCACCATCGCCGCCGTCAGCGCAACGGCGATGCCCTTCGTGATGGGCTCCGGCAGGGTGATCGTGAGGAACACTGCGAGCGCCGCCGAGGTCACCATGGCCTTGAGCGCGGCCGGGTTCAGCACCTTGCCGACCTCGGCCTCGACACTCTCCCACACCGTGTCGAGCGCGAAGGACAGGGCCATCAAGGTCCGGTCCTTCCGCGAGAACGTCAGCCCTGTTCCGCCCACCAGGGTCAAGCAGTCGTCCGCGTCGGGGCAGATGCGCGCGTACAACGACTCGGGCGATGCTCCCGAGCCCGAATCCGCGAGTCCGTTCGAGGAGGCGAGCAGCGTCCTGGACCGAACCCAACCTCGCGCATCCACTTCTTCCGCTTCCCTGAACGCGACATCCATCCGCAGGTCGAGGATGAGCCGAGCGAGGGCCGACTTGAATTCCTCTTCGCTTACTTCGACGGGCTCGGCGTCCACGGACTCGTGGACAACCTGCTGGCCATCACCTTTGTCGAGATGGACCACACGAGTGGTAGCACACCCTGTCGTCCAAAGGCTCACAAGAACCAGCGCAATGAACCGCATTGAATCCCCCACCAACGCCTCCCAGGAATTGGAAGGCGCGGAATACTGACCTTGGGGTCTGACTCCTTCAATGGCGCTTCCCTATTCTCAGCGCACTGAACGATTCGACCAGCGTGCCCAAGGGGGCTCAAGCGGCCTGTCCACCGGCCGGGAGCATCGCTCGGGCGGCCCCATCAGCGGCCCTCCTCGGCCCCGCTGAACCCTCTCTCCCTCTCAACAGGGCCCCCATCCCTCTTATGCGCATGCGCTGAACTGCGGCCATGCAACAACCTCGACAGCCATCGCCTCAGCCTTGCATACAGACCTCGGTCAACTTTAGGCGGCGGAACAGCAGCAGCCGGCACGGCCTCTTCTGTCGTCTTGGACGGGCCGTAGTAGCGCTCCTTGGCGATCTTGTCCCGACGACGCTCCGCCGCAATCCGCTCGTCGGACCAGGGGCCGGCCTCAATCACCCGCCCATGATCGATCACATAGTGCGAACGGCACGCCAAGTTCCAGCTGCCGACCGATGGCCTCAGCGAAATCGTCTCGCCGTCGTAGTTCAGATTCCAGTCGGTCGGCGTCAAGGGCGTCACGACCTCCTCGCCACAGCCGCAGCAGCAACGATGGGCAACCGTGCCATACTCCATTGAAACGTAGAGTGTTCCCGGTTCCATCTGCTCCGGGATGTACTGCACGAACTGATGCTCCAGACGAGGGTATCGCATCATTCGCAATCACTGTTCAGGAGCATGTTGCCGTCGGTCGTATAGGTGCTGTGGTGTTCACGCTCGAGGTCGCGGTAGAAGTCTCGAAGCTTCTTCCACTTGATGACGGCCAGCACTGCATTCAGCGCGTTCAGGTCGGCGACCTGGATGTTGGAGGAGTAGAGGTCGTCCACACCGCCACCTTCGAAGGAGATACGGCCCTTGTGAACGTGGTCGCGCTTGCGCGGCGTGCTCACCGTCACCCGCAGGATGCCGCCGAGAGAGCCGTCGACCAACTCCAGGCCCATCCCAACATCCACGAACGGCACCCCGAGCGCCTCCAGCCGACCCACGATGACGCGCTTGGCGGGCCCTGCATCCACGCAGACGAACGCGAAGGAGACTCCATCCAGAAGGTGGATGTTGCCCACGTCGAGCAGGACCGCATGGGCAACAATCCGCCGGTGCATCCTCGAATAGATAGCCTTCAGATGGTCGACCTTCTTCGGCGCCTCACGCAACTCCTCGATGGACGCTGCGCCCGGTGCGCGAAACGCATTGTGCTGCAGGAACTCGTCGCCATCGAACAGCCGGATCTCCCGGACCGGCGTCTTGGCGACGAAGTCGAGCACATAGGAGCCAGTGCCACCGAGGCCGATGATCGCCACCTTCTCCGTCGAGAGGCGCTCGGTCAGCGCGCCGATTCCCACGCGGTCCGATGCGGTCTCCGTGTAATTGAAGACGCTGTCCTCCTCGGCCTCCGGCATCCGGAAGGTGCGGGGACTGACGCCTGGCTTCAGGACGGATGCAGGCCCCGAGAGGATGCTCGCGTACGTTGTCATCTTTTCGTAGTAGTCAGCATAGCCGTTCGGAGGCTTGCTGGAAAAGACGTGCTTCGCGGTCACCCCGCTCCCAAGGTTGAAGTCAGCGCTCTGGTTGGCAATCCCCTGAATGGGGGTGCCGTTGGGCTGACACGGGAAGTTCCCATCGAAGTAGACAACGTGCGTGTCCGGCTGGCGAGTGACGTCACCCGCCATGTTCAGGGTGGAGATGAGCGACCCCATCCGCACCTGCCGCTGCGCATCGACGTAGGGCACCTCACGCATGATGAGAAAGCCCCCCTGGAGCTGCACGAAGTAGCCTTCGTCGCGCAGCCGCTTCAAGTCGGGACTATGACTGAACGGTCTTCGTGACATTGAAAGTCGTCCCCTTTTCCTTGACTTCAACGGAGCCCCCGGCGCCGAGTTCGCCGGCGTGCGGCTTCGAGGCGGCGTGGCGGTAGGTCATCGAGAACACGGCGTTCGGCTCATGCGAGCCGGGGAAGGCCAGCTGGACGACCTGCTCGAAGGTCACCCGCTTGTCGTTCACGACGCGCGGCCGGGCGTTCACGATGATTTCGAACGTCCGGGCTGGCATAGGACCGGTGATGAAGCGCTCGATACCCGGGGCCGTGAGGTCGATCAGGTCCTGGGGCGAGATGAGCCGGTCTTCCCCCCCGCGCACCTCGAGGAACACCGCCTGGCCCTTGCCTACCTTCGCGAGCGTGTAGAGCGCGGCGCCGCTAATGGCCGGCTTGCCCCACGCGAGCTGGTCGTCATCCAGCGTCAGCTTGAAATCGCGGTCGGTCTGAAAGGCCACGAAGCGCTCGGCCCCGCGCGTGCGAAGGTCGAACGGCTCGTCGAGGCGGAGGTCCTCGAAGTCGCCGGAGGCCAGGATGGCGAAGAGGCTGAATCCCCCGCGTGGGTCCAGTCCGGCGCTGGCGAGAATCTGCCGTCCCAGGGGAACGGGGTCGGCCACGTCCACGGAGCGGAAGGAGAGGTCGCCCTGCGCGACGAGGATGCGGTAGCTCCGCGCGGGCCGCAGGGCCCGGTCCTCCCGCAGCGCGGCTCCTACGTCTTCGTACTCCAGAGGTTCGTCATTCTTCATGTTCGTTGAGTCCTCAAAGTGCAGCCGGGTCACTCCCGGCCCACTGATGGCTCAATCGTCACGACGACAGGCAACCGGTAACGTTGGTCAGAATTCTCTCGAGAGGATGCCTTCCGGCGTAGGCCCACACACGAAAAAGGCCGGGCACCCTGGGCACATGCGCACCGACGGGTCGGCAGGGAAGCGCCCTTGCCGAATCCCCTGCAAGAAGTCGATGAGCTTGTCCTGACGACTCTGGAGTTCCCTGGTCGTCAGGCTCAGGGGCCGCGAGGTCTGGTCGGCCAGGTGGACCAGTTCGACAACGGCCCCAGGGAAGACCCGCTGGATGGCGAGAAGAAAAGCAGCGGCGCCCACGTCCGTGGTCTCGGCCGACTTGAAATGCCCGGTCCGGATTCGACGAAACGTCCGGATGCCATCCGCGCGCACGAGCACGTCGTCCGGCCAGACGATGATTTCGTCCTCAGCGAAGGTCAGGAGGAGGTCGGCCGGCGGCTCCGACCTGCTCCCGGCACGCACCGAAAGGAAGTACCGGAGCATGGAAAGAGCGACCGCCTTGAAGTCGTCGACATAGCCGTGCCCCGCCAGGCCGTGGGCGTCGAACGCGGCCATCACGCCTCGCTCCAGCTCGCGCTCCTCTGGAATCGGTCCATTGCCAGCAACGACGGCCTGATAGACGGTGCGGACCGCCTCGTGCATCTGCATGAAGGCCGTCGTCGTCCTGCGGCCGCCAATCCGCAGGACGTGCGCGTAGAAGAAACGCCGCGGGCAGCGCCCATAGAGTGAAATCTGTTGTTCGCTGAAGCGAAGCCGGCCGCGAACCTTGAGCGCGACTTCGCCCGTCTCGGGCGGCAGCAATCTCTCCGGGGCTGGACTCACCTTCCGTCGGCCCAGGGACGCCCCCAGCCGGTCGAGAAAGGGGGACAACGCCCGGGCGTGTCCATTGGACTTCTTCGTCGGGGCGTAGAGGACCAGCCGGTCACGCGCCCGCGACAGGGCCACGTAGAACAAGCACTCCTGCTCTTCGGCCTGCCCGGCGCGGAAGACCTCCGCAGCGCTGCCGTGCCCGCCTTCGACCATGCCCTCTGGCGGAGGACACGGCGGCAGGGGCGGCTTTCGGGGCAGGGTGTCCTGATTGAGGCCGGGCACATGTACGACCGGGAACTCCAGCCCCTTCGCGCCATGGATGGTCATGAGCCGCACCGCATCGAGGCCATGCGCTGCAGCGGGCAGTTGCCTCAGGTCGCGGTCATCGCCCAGCCGAACGAGCCTGCGCACCCGGTCGAGGAGGCGGAGAATGGGTAGGCCGGAGCCAGACGGCTGCACGCGCAGGAAGTTCATCAGCTGCCAGATTGCGATTCCACGCGTCCTATCGGAGACGTCGGACGAGCTGGCCAGCCGTGCAGCCATGCGCGTCCGTTCGAGCAACACGCTCGCGAGCACGGTCCATGGCGACGCGGCCTTGTCGAAGTCGCGCAGCGTCCTCGCCAGTTCCTCGAGTGCGGCCCGGCCGGCCTGGGACACCCCGGCTATCGCACCAGGGGCGTGCAACCATGCACCGGGCACCGCGTTGGCCTGGCGTAGATGGTCGAACACTGCGGCGACGTCGGCGAGCGACATGGTAAACTCGGGCCAGCAGGCCACTCGAACGAGCCCCATGGCCCAGCGGTCGGTGAGGAGCGACAGCAGGGAAAGCAGGTCCTTGACCTCCGGCCGCTCGAACAGACTTCCGAGGAACAGGACGGGAACGCCCAGGCGCTCGAGGTCGCGTGCCAGCGTCGACAACGTCTCGTTGCCCGTACAGAGCACGGCCTGATCGCGATAGGCGAAGCCTTCACGCCGCATCTCCTCGATTGCTTCAGCCAGCGCCCCCGTCTGCTGCTCCGCACGGTCGACGGTGCGCAGTTCGGGGCGGCTGCCACCCGCGCCCCGGTTGGATTCCAGACCGCCATCCGGGTCGCCGGCCTTCATGCTCGCGGCGAAGGCGGAGAACGCACTCACTACCTCCTCGACCGAACGGTAGTTCCTCCTCAGCCGGCCGCGCGAACCCCCAGCGAAGTCCTCCGCCCCGAAGCGAGCCATGTTGAATGACGACGCGCCACGGAAGCGGTAGATCGACTGCTTTGCATCCCCCACGCACCAGAGGTTCTCACCGGAGCCGCGCAAGGCTGCCAGGAGACGGACACTGCTTCGGTTCACATCCTGGTACTCGTCCACCAGGACGTGGTCGTACTGGCCCCGCAGGTGAGCGCGAATCATGGGGTTGCCTTCCAGGAGCCGCACGGGCAGGGCCACGAGATCACCGAAATCAATCCGGTGCGACCGCCGCTTCAAGGCCTCGTAGGCCGCATAGACGCGAGCGACCTCCAGCGCCCGCTCCGCCGCCTCCCGTTCCTCGGGGCGCCTGGCGTCGCGAAGCATCTGCTCGGCGAGCGCGCCATAGCGCGCTTCGTCCACGACCTCATCTTTGGCGCGGGAGATCGCCGTCAGGATGTCGGAGATATGCTGGGTCGGGTCGTAGAGGTTGCGGTAACGCACCAGCCCGAGCCGTGGAAACTCCTGTTCGAGGAGCTCCACGGCCTCGGCCCGGTCCATCATTCGTGGCTCCTTCGGGAGCCCCAACTCGGCATGGAAGCGGTGGATGAGGTCCAGGCCAAAGGAATGGAACGTGCCGATCCACATCGCCGTCGCGGCCGCCTTGTTCCCGCGAGCGATTCGCTCCGACATCTCCCTGGCTGCCTTGTTGGAGAAGGTCAGCAGGAGAATCCGGCGGGGGTCGACGCCGTCGGCCAGGAGCCCTTCGACGCGTCCGGTGAGCGTCTGGGTCTTGCCGGTGCCAGGGCCGGCTTCGAGCAAGTAGGCAGCACCGCGATGGGCGGCTGCGGCGCGCTGCAGCGGATTGAGCGGCCGCTCAATCCATTCTTCCAGGTGCCCGGGAGGGATGGGCGGCAGGAGAAGCGCATCGAGGAACTGCTGAGCCACCACATCGAAGGGCGCACCGAGCCGTGCCGCGACAGCCGCAGCGGACATCCCGTCTTCGAGGTGGAGCTTGCGCACCACGGTGCGCGGAAGCAGGAACTCGCGCGCGAACAAATCCATCTGTACTTCGCGCCGCTGTCGACGGCCGTAGTCCACCACGCGCTCGACGCCTACCGGCGAGGGCTCCGCCGAGCGCGCGGGGTCAATCTCCCGGACCGGTTCCGTGTCAGGGTCATCCCCGAGCTCCACATGGCCCAGCTCATGAGCCACCAAGAACGCTCGCATGAAGGGCGTCCCGACGTTCTCATGGAGAATGAGACCTTCGCTGGGGATAAGCGTGGCACGCGCCCCATTCAGCAAGGCGGCCCCGGCGGCCGTGGGCTCGACGTCGAGCCCCCGGCGCCTGGCTTCCGCCACCGCAAACTCGTAGGGATACCAGGGATTGAGTCCTCCAGCGACCGCCTGCGCATGCAGCGCGGCCGCGACCTGCCGCCCCAGTTCGACAGCGTCCATCATCAGTTGTCGTCCGCCATCAACCCGGCGCGCCTCTCCTCGGGCACGCCCGCATCGATCAACAGGCGCTCGAAGCTCACGGGCGCCGCCACCATCGGCTTGGTGTTCGACTTGTAGCTCCGATCCAGCTCCGGCGTGTATTGCGGCCTGAGGGTACTGACAAGCAGGTCGGGCGTGCTGTTCAACGCCGCTGCCAGGCGCGTCAGAAAGCGTCTCGGCACCGAGGCGACGTCCACCCGGCGCTCCCGAAAGGCGGTGATGACCTGCCGCGGCACCTCCAGGCGCTTCGCGAGGTCACGCAGCTCATCCAGCGACAGAGCGTCGAATGGGCTCACGGGTTTCGGAGTGGCTCCCCGATGACGGCTCCATCCGGCGTCAATCAACGCCTCATCCTCCGGTGCCAGCGGTCCCTCGTCCTCACAGACAGGCCGGGAGAGCTCTCGCGACAGGTCAACGAGTTCGGAGGTGAGATCTGGATAGTCGCGCAGGTAGCGCTCGAGCGTTTCCCGACCCGGGTTGAGCTCCACCGCGAAGGCGTCCAGCACATCGTCGCGTGATGGTCGGGAAGTGTGGGACGTCATGGCTCGGCTCCTTCGGACAGCATCGCGCGCAGGCTGGCAAAAGCCTTGTCGCGATACGTCCTGATCGTCTTCTCGGACCTTTTCAGGGTACCAGAAATGGTAATTGCGCCCGGTTCCTTGGAATCGATGGGAAAGCCTTGTCGAAGCATCTCTATGACCCTTTTGTGCTCTGTCGGCAAGGCTTCAATCGCAGCATCGAGACGCGACTGGTATGCGGCGGAGGTATTCTCCATGGCGGCGAAAAGGTCGAAGCTGCCCGCCGCCCGTTCAACCTCGATTGAAGGCTCGCCCGTTTCCTCATCGAGTTCGAGAGCAACCGAGCGCTTCTCGTCGCGCCAGGCCGGACGCTTGGCGTCGAGCTTCAGGGTCGCGATCGCGCCATCAAAGCGCACCTCGAAGAAGTCGAGCCGTTCTGAATAGAATTGCCGGTCGGAGGCAAGCAACTCGACGAACTCGAAGAGCACCTTCTCCCTGATGTTGCTCCTGGTCAGCGACACACCGCTCCCGTCTGCGTTTTCTGCCTTCGGGAGGCAGCGCAGGACCCGCGCCAACAAGATTCTGTAGAGCTGCTCGGAGGCGGCATCGGGCTCACGTGTCCGACCGGCTCGAACGAAGTAGAGCAGGCACTCGCTCGGCACATAGCCTGGGTCCTCGCGACGTAAGATTCGAGCCCTGGCCACCAGCTCGTCTCGCGATAGCGCCTCCAGTTCGACCAGTTTGGCCTGAATCTTCGGAGACCGGGAGTACACTCCCCCTGCCGAGGTTTTCCTGAGCGAAGTTACCAACGATTACCCCTCACAACGACGGACAAACCTGAACACCTACTCAAAGGTAGGAAAGACGTGAAGTGGTTCAATGGCTAGCTTCTTTTCAAGCCAAAACTTCATTTCGCCCCTGACGTCACCTGACACGTTTCTGGAGCGGGGTGTGCATCTATGACAGGTCCGCTCGTATTCAAATAAGGGTACACAGGAGCCGCCACACGCAGAATACCACCCAGGTAGTATGCCGCAAGACCTCGCCATCCTGACCTTTCTGATGGGGTGCATGGGAAACCAGCCGATGCTCCGCGATGTTCCTGGAAGAAGCGACTCTCCAGATTGGCAGCGCGGAGGGTACTCCTGACAGCTCCATGGGATCCCTCAAGCAGGTGCGGGGGAGGCGAGCACGGGGCGTGAGGCAGCGGTCCTGTTCCGGACCTACGCGGCGGCCACGTACTCAACGCCTCTCGGCATCACGACCAGCGGAACATCAAGGAGCACAACACCGCCGACTCGGTGGGCATCGGGTGCTCAACGCCTCTCAGCATCACGGCCAGCAGGACTCCCTACCCGTAGCTCAGCTGGCGAGAGGACGGGTCTGTGCTCAACGCCTCTCGGCATCGCGGCCTGCGGGACCGTCGTGGGCGCGGTGCTGTACATCAAGTGGAACTGGTTGTGCTCAACGCCTCTCGGCACCACGGCCAGTGAGTGTCGACGGAATCGAGTCCAAGGGGAATGCGGTCATGGTGTGCTCATCGCCTCTCGGCATCACGGGTACCCGAACAGCACGTCAAGGACGCGGTGGAGACGCTGGAGACGAAGTGCTCAACGCCTCTCGGCATCACGGTCAACGGGAAACGAGGTGAACGCGGCAGAACCGGACGCGCTTCTGTTGTGCTCAGCGCTCCTCGGCATCACGGCCAGCATGTCCAAATCAGCACGACGTGAAGATTCCACCTGGTTACGAGAAGTGCCCATCGCCTCTCGGCACCCGGCCCCGTACTTACAGGGGCACTTCAAGAGCCAGGAATGATCAGCGCCACGTGGCATCGCAGTTCGCGAACTCAAACCTCGATAAATACATCGAGAAAGGGACCTGCTCATCGCCTCGCCCCAAAGAGGTCATCGCGGAGGTCCGGATGCCATACGACGTGTGCTCAACGTCTCTCGACATCACAGCCCGTCGGACCACTCCGCCCCTCTATTCATCTCTCAATGACCCTGTCCCGCCGCGCCTGACACCACTCATTCATCCAATGTGTGCCCCCTCAATCGGCACACCTTCCGAACGGGCCCGACAAATGCCGGACACGAAGGAAGAGCGGCCTCGTGCCCTCCCCTCGTGCCATCGACCCCAGTCTCCGACTCCGCCCTCATCACCCCACGAGCTGGCGACGCTCCACGCGAGGCCCCATCGCCAGAAGCCACGTCGGAGGCACCTCCTGGCGCAGCCCCTGCTCCACCCGAGGTTTGACAGCCACACGCGGCATCGTGGGCAGGAACACCCCGCATCCCATGTGGCGCCGTCCACCGAGCCCCTGCGCCTGAAGTCGCAACGAGGACTCCCGCGACAACCCGCTCAAGGTGAGCCCGTAGCCAATCACCTTCTTCCCAGCGATGGTGACGACCCGCCGACGCCCCACGCTCATCCGGCCCTCGCAGCTCATCTCCCCGAGGAACTTGTGGACGGCGCTCCGGAACGAGGCGTCATCGATCGCATGCTTGAACGTGACGACACGCGCGGACAGCGACGCCGGAGCCTCCAGCGAGAAGACCTTCGGCGCGCCGAGCGTCACCACGCCCTCGGAGATGACGAGCGCCGCGTTCGTCAGCGGCAGGAACAGCGGTACCGCCTCGATGGGACACCGGACGCGCATCGAGCCGTGCCCCACCCACAGGGACCGCCCCTCCGCCCTCGTGCCGCGCAGGTTGAACAGCCCCACGTCCCTGCGCTCGTGCAACCCGGGGAGACGATGCGACAGCGCGGAGAACAACGCGTACCCGTGGTCCAGCGGCACCATCCCGCCTCGCGCGGGAAAGACAAGGTCAATGACTGACATGGTTCCTCACTTGTGACGTGACGCCATTTCAGGCGACGAAGAGCCCGAGACCCACTCGGCGTCTCGGGACAGCGACTCTCGCGACACTCACCCCGTCACTCCGCGAATCGACCGCAGGAGCGCCTCCAGCCGGAGCTGCTCATCCCCCTTCCGGAAGTTGAACGTCTTGCTCAACACCCGCTCCACACCTTCAAGCGCCGCCGCGTCCCGCGTCGCCAGGCGCTCCCCCCACTCCACCTCCAGCTGTTTGAACAGCGGCTTCTGCGTCGTCGAAGCCTTCCGCGCCGTGAGCCAGGCTTGCAGGTCGACCGCCATCGAAGAAAGTCGGACCTCCCGACGCGCGGCCCGCTCCGCCTCCTTGGCGGACTCCGAGACAGGCGAGGCCTCCTCCTCGGACACCGCCTTGAACCGGCCATATCCCGCCGCCGTCTTCCCGCCCACGCCCCACGTCTCGAGCGCCTCCTGGAGATAGCGCCGAGCGCGCTGCAGCAGCACCTCACCATCCGGTGTCCCCGTTGCGACCTCCAGCACCACGAGGAAGCAGTTGCCGGGAGCCACGGTCAGGAACGCCACCGGGTTCGGATCCCCGAAGTCCGAGGGCCACGGGGTCACCTCCTCCTTCGCCGAGTAGTACTCCCGCTGATGGACCGTGAGGACGTCTCGCGCCAGCACCTTGCAAGCGGCCGCGCTGCCGGGAACCCACAGCGCGTCATGGAAGATGACCTCCCCCTGCGTGGAGAAGACCCGCTGCTTGTCGACATCGACATCTGGTGCGCCGAAGAGCCGACGATACGCATCCCCCGGGGGACGGACCGGCCTCCGGTCCCGCCACTCCACACCACGGAAGTCCTCGCGCCCGTCCTCGATGACCTCCGGAGCCGGGCCATACGCCGCCTCCACGTAGCTCGCGGTGAGCCCCTTGAGCGACGAGCCAGGCAGGACCGGCACGCCCCAGGTGTGGTGCAGCGTCAGCCCGACCTCAGTCGGCGAGGGGTTTCCATACCCCAACAACAGCCGGCTCTCCGCACGCACGAAGAACGCCACGCTCCGCGTCCCCTGGAAGGAAGCCCTCCACCGAGCATAGGCCCGGCCATAGCGCTCCGAGGCACCGAACCCGCACAGGGCCTCGAGCCACGCGTCGCGTGCCTTGGCGCTCTGCTCATTGTTGTCCTTGAGGAGCATCTCCGGAGGCGCCCAGCGGGAATACGCGAGCCCGGGGTGGGAGGGCGTCTCGCCATCCTCCGGCCACTCCCTGAGCCTATGGAGCGTTCGCCACATCGGCGTTCCCCTTCTTCTTCTCGAGCACGAACGTGGCGCTGACCGCCCTGCGCAACCACACCGCGAGCGCGAGCACCTCGCGGGTGACACGCATGTACTCGCTCGGCTCAAGGACGAAGACGTCGGGAATCAACGAGACCTTCCCCCCGCTCCCGAGCCCCAGCTCCTTGGAGTCCGACAGCTGGTCGAGCAGGAGCTTCGCCGCCTTGTCGGTCGAATCCCGATGCAGGAAGACGAGCGCCGCCGCCAGGCCGTCCCGCAGCACGGCGCTGCCTAGCGAGTTGACCCGAATCCTGTAGTCGTCCTGGAGTTCCTTCGAGACGTTGTCGACGCATCGATAGGCGAACGCCGCGCGAGACTGGTCCCGCGTCAACTTCTGCTGGGGCTTCACGGACGCGTCTCCTTCGAGCTCTCGGTCCACGTCGCCACCGCGCAGCGCCCACGCCCCACCGTCGCCTTGCCTCCGAGCTGAAGCACCGAGGCGCCCTGGAACGCGCGGGACATCACCTCCCCCGCCGTCAGCGGCGCGCTCTTGAAGAAGCTGGGCGCCGCGCCCATCACCCCCAGCAGGAGCGACTCCGCCGGCAGACTCTCCTCCGACCAGAGCTGTCCCGTCGCCACGGTGCCCGTGTCGTGGCTGATACGGACACGCGTATCCACCTGCGTGGCGGTCTCCATGAGGAAGGACATCGTCTCGTCATCCACCACGACGAAGCGCTCGCCGATGAGCTTCTCCTCCTCCGGCAACGCCCGCGCGAGGAGCCGGGCCCACGCCTCCACGAGCGGCTCGACCCGGACCTCCAGGTCGTGGTCCTCCAGGAAGATGCGCTTCTTGGACCTCGCGACTGTGACGTTCTCCAGACTGGCCACGTAGGCGAGCGACGTCCCCTCCTGACGCTTGAAGCGCCCCGGCACGCCCTGCACCCCCGACAGGTCCCTGCGCGCCAGCTCCAGCAGGAGCGGCGACGTCACCAGCGCGAATGTCCCGTGGAAGCTGCGCACGGGCATCGCGAGCAGGCGCGCGTCCCCCACCACCAGCGCACCCGCGTGGTCATCCTTGCCAGGCTCATCGCCCTGGGCTCCCGCGATGGCGCGCTGAGGCCCGAAGAGCGCCTGCCACTCGGGCTCTGGGATGCGCCCCTTCCGGGCCTCGCGCAGCACGCCCTTGATGGACGACCCGGGGACATAGGGGATGTTCGTCGCGCGCAGCCGCGCGATAGGGAGGTCGATGACCCCCACGCTCTGTCCGGTCCCCGCATGCAGCGGCGACAGGGCCTGCAACAGATACGGCCGACTCTCCATGCTCACGTGCGCACCTCCCTCGGATTCCAGTGGCCGGGCAGGACCAACCCCAGGCCTTCGTGAGGACCGGCCTCGGGAGGAGTCCCCCAGGCGGCCAGCCACAGCTTCTCGAGCGAGGTGAACCCGCTCCCGTCTCGCTTCTCGAAGAAGTACGTGGCGCCCGCGGGCACCAGTCGCCGCGTGGCCCGGGGCGCCCTCGCCACCATGTCCCACGTGGACAACTCCAGCGGCCGGGGAACCATCGCCGCCCTGAGCACGACCTCCCCGTCCACCCCAGGCAACGTGCCCACCCAGGCGGGACGTCCTTCGTGCGATTCACACACCAGGCCATCCGGCAACCAGCCCCGCTGGAAGAAGGCGGGTGTGGCCAGGATGAGCCGCAGGCCCGGAGAACTCGCAGGCAGGTCCGGCGGCGGGGCGAAGAGCGACGCCGTCACGGGCTCGGTCGACGTCAGGCGGCGCTTGCCCCCGAGCCCCAGGAGCCCCGAGGGAAACGCCTTCGCGGCGTCGGGCACGGAGCACTCGACGCCCAGCGCCCACTCCCCCACGGGCAGCGCGTCATCGGACCTGGAGCCGAGCGTCTCCAGCACCTCGGACTGATACAGCATCCCCGGCTCGGCGGTCTGCGATTTCGAGTTCAACGTGACGTGGATGTCATTGCGCCGCACAGGGTCGGGAGCGGCGGGGCCCTTTGGGGGCTCCCCCCTCAACCACTGGCGCATCATCGCGTCCGTCCAGAAGGAGGGCCCCGTCTCGGGCTTCGCCTTGGGCAGCGAGGGAACCCAGAGGCCATCGAGTGCCTCGTCATCCCGAGAGCCGAGCGTCCCGACATCGGAGGAGAGCGGCCTCGGAAGAAGCCGTTGCGACTCCCCCTGCACCCGCAGCACGTCCGCGGGAACCGGCCAGAGTCGGGAGTCCGGGCCAAAGGACGCTTCCCCCATCGGACGCCACAGCGTCAGCAACTTCCGGACGGCGATGTCTCGTGTCTCCCACTCCCAATCGAGCGACGCGCCCGCGCCACGACGCGCCAGGAGCGTCTGCCCCCACGCCGCTCGGAGCGCACCGAGCACGGTCGACGGAGGAGGCCACTCGTGCGAGTGGCTCCGACCGACGTCGCTGGTGTACCAGCCCCGTCCGTTCTTGCAGAACAACCCCTCCCTGGGGAGCAGGGCAAAACGAGCCGTGTTCATGCGACCTCCTTCGGGGTGTCGGCGTCGTCGGTGGCCCACGGCTCGGCGCGGAAGAACATCTCCGCCACCCAGACACGCGCCACCCACGAGGAGACACGCTTCTGGACCTCGCCCAGCGGCAAGGGCATCTCCAGGTCCAGCCCCACCGTGCCGGGCATGAGCCCGTTGTCATCGCCTCCGCCCATGTCCGTGCGCTTCAGGACCCGCCGCACCTCGCGGGCCAGCACGCTGCCCAGCCGTGGGTCCTGATAGAGCGCGTCCTTCTCATCCGTGGGCCGCGGAAAGCGGCGAGTGAGCTCCTCCACGTCCTGGAGCTTCTTCAGGGGCAGCCTCCCCCCACGCCTCAACGCGGTGGCCTGCGCCATCTGCGCGAGCGCGCCGGGAGAGGAGGACCAGCGCGCCCGCCAGGTATGCAGGCGTCCCGCGCGCAACCGGGCCACGATGCCCAGACCATCCCGCGCCTCGGCGCCCTCCCCCTTCGCCAGCTTCTCCGCGCGACGCCCCAGGTCCAGGAGGTCGCCCAGGCTCTCCAGCACATGACCGATGCCGAGCCCCACGGACAGCGTCGGTGGCTTGTCGACCACTTCTCGCAGGATGCGCATGAAGCTCGCGCGGAGCTGGGCGGCGCACTTCAGGGCGTTCGGCAGGGCCACGAACGCGAGGACATCGTCGCCGCCCGCGTAGACAAGGACGCCATCATGCTTCTCGACGATGGTTCGAGCCTCGAGCGCGAAATCCGTGAGCGCGCGCGAGAGCGCCTGGTGGGCCTCATGGCCCTTCTCAGCGAGCACTTCGAGCGCCTTGCCCATGTTGTCCCCATCCGCGGAGAGACATACGACATACGGGTAGGGCTCCCCGGCTTCCCTCAAGAGAGGCCGAACATGAGACGCATAGAAGTCCGTCCCGGGCTCCGGCGTGACGTCCTCTTCCTCCAGGAGGGTCCGCCAGCGGTCCGGCAGCAGGAGCTGCGCGTCGTACGGGAAGCGCCTCACCCACTCCCGCCCTCGGATATCAACACCTGTCACGGCATCAGGGGCCTGCTGCTTCAACTCCTTGCACCCATCGCGGAGCTTCGAGAACTCGGCCTGGCAGGTCGCCTCGGCATGCGCGAGGAAGGCCGACAATCCGATGGAGGGCACTGGCACGAACTGCCCGGGCGTGCCTCCGGTCCGCTTGAGCAGGCCGATGGCGTCGAGTTGCTCACGCAGACCGATGCGGAACCGGGCCCACTTGCCCTTGCGTGGATTCTTCGGGCGCAGCACCGACTCGCGCGCGCCATCCAGGCTCGACTTGTGGATGCCACCGCGCTGGTGCACCCAGGGCGTGAACGCCTGGAGCCGCTTGCGCCCGGCGATGGCCTCCTCGATCCGAACCAGCGCGGCCTTGTACTCCTTCTCGGACGCATACTGTGTCCAGGCGGCCTGGAACTCGAGCAACGTGTCGAGCTGCTCCTTCGCGGTCTCCAGGGACGCACCATCCACGAGCTCGCGGTGCTCATGCCACTGCGCGAGGCCCCAGCCCGACAAGCGCTCGCGCACGGCCTCCCGCGCCTTGCGCGCCACGGCACGCGGGTCACCCTCGGGCAGACGGACGAGCAGCTTGTTGGGCAGGCCAGTGTCTTTCTGGGTACCCGAAGGAAGGACCGGGAAGATGAACTCAACACCGGGCACTCCCGTGAGCGTCTCCACGGCCGTCTTGCTCAATTCGCTGAGCACGTGACTGCCGAACCAGAGGTCTCGGGTGCGACGGGCCTGCGCGATGAAGCTCTGCACGGGCCCGATGGTCATCAAGAGCAGATAGGCGGACATCTAGAGCATCTCCTTCGCCCCACGCGGGTGCTTCTTGAGCCAGCTCAGGAAGGCGTCACGCACGTTGGAGTCCACCAACGGCGGATAGAGGGCGGCGTCCTCCCGAGGAACCGGCGCATCGAAGGCCGCCCTGGAGCCAGGGATCGGAAACGAGCGCTTCTTCTTGCGAACCAGGACGACGTTTCCTCGAGGCCACGCCCGGTGGAGCCAGAGCGCGATGGGCACGAACCGCCCCCCGAGTAACGGCATGGCCTTCACGATGAGCGGAGACGCCAGGCGCTCACGAACCTTCGTGTCGTCCTCCCAGCGCAGCTCGACCTCCTCGGGCTCGGAGGTCGGTGGCGACAACTGGATGTAGGGCACCCTCTCCCGGTTCTTCTCCTGGAAGCGGATGGTCACCGGAAGCCCGAAGCTCGACCGGGGCCACACCACCTTGGCCGACTTTCCCTCCCGAGGGTCATGCGCCCACTTGCCATGCGGCGGCTTCAACAGGAGACGCACGTTGTCCGGCTCGGGCCACCGCGAGCGGCCCGGACGATTCGGAGCCCCCCACTCACGCGCGTACGCCTCCTGTGGCTTCGCCCGCGCGTCCGGCGGCTGCTGCTGGCGGAAGTCCCGCAGCCAGTCGACCGCCTTGAGCCAGGTCCTCATCGCCTCCCGGGAATCGGAGCCGTGAACGAGACGTGCACCACACAGCGAGGGCATGTCCCGAGCAGGAGCCGCGCTCACGGGCCCCAGCAACGTCACACCCGGCAGATGCTGACGCAGGGCCGCGGCCGTCGCGGACGCGGGCAACCATCGCGCCTCCTCGGCCGTCACGGTCAGGCTCCCCAGCCCACGCCGAGTACGGCTGCCGTAGCCACCCCAGAGAATCCAGGCGCGAACCGCGTTCTCGACCTCCGTCTGGTGTTGAACCGGTACGCGAACCGTCAGGAGGAACCGCACGCCCGGCCGATACCGCTGCGCGGGAGGTTTCGTCTCCCCCGATTTCTGCGCACGGGCGATCCAGAGCACGTAGGCCCCATCCGCGTCCTGCTCGATATCGGAGTCGTCCATGATGCGAGGCTTCAAGGGATCGACGCTCACGAGCACTTCCACTGGCGAGCGTGTTCCCTCGTCTCCGCCCATGCCGCCCCAGAGGGCTCGCTCGCGACCCGCCAGCTCGCGCGGCGTCGCGCACTGATGGCCATACAAGGCACGCCACCAGAAACGCAGGTGTCCTCGGATGGTCGGGGCCCGGATGACATCGACCGTGTCCACCTTCCGGAGCGTCGTCGAGCCCCCCAGGATGGGCGTGACGCTCTCGAGGGACACCGTGAACGAAGCCAGCAATGGCCCCCGGGCCAATCGCCGCTCGCCACGCGTGGGGTCCGGAAGCGGCTTCCTCAACGGCATGCCGGTCCCTGTCGGCGTGCCTCCAGACACACGCTCGTCGGTGCTCTCCATTTGAATGTGCTCCTCCAGATGCGCCTGCGTCAGCAGCGAGTGGAACGTCCGACCGCGTGGGCTTCCGCGCTGAAGACGGGAACGGGGAAATTCGTTACCTCGCTCATCCGGTCTCCAGCGTGAGGAACGGGACGTACCCGCCGGAGACGGTGCGCTCGTAGGTCACCACCGTCCCGAGCGCGTTGAGGCGCTGGCCCAGGAACAGGCAACTGGTCGCTGGCGCGAAGGGAATCAGGTGCGTGGAGGTGGTCCGATACGCGTTGCGCGCGCGGCGGATGTGCTCCCGGGCCTGGACGGCGAAGGCCACCGCGTCCCCGGCCGACGTCACGGCACCGTCTCCCGGCCCCTCCTCGGGCTCCAGGATGAGCACCGCGCGGAAGCGCCCCGGGCGCTCGGCCTCGAAGCGCTCCAGGTCCACGCGGGCGTCGTTCGTGAGCTGGAACAGCACCAGCAACGCGCGGGCCTCGGGTGAGCCGGCGCGCTCCTCGACTCGCAGCCTCCGGGACGAAGAGCCCGCGTCCGAGCGCCAGTGGAACACTTCGCCGCGGGTCGGCTGCTCCGCTCGGAAGCGGAAGCCCGCGACCTCGGAGAAGACGACCCCGACCGCCAGCGACACGCTCAGCGGCAGCTTGCCCCGGAGGTCCACGAAGGTCCCATCGGCCCTGCGCGCCAAGCTCCGCTTCGCCTCGAGCAGCTCTGGGAGGAGCCTTCCGCGCCAGACCTCCTCTGACGGGAGCCCTCGCGTGTCCCGGTCGAACCAGGCGGTCCAGTCCAGCTCCACCGTGGGAGCCCTGTCCCACTGGCGCCGGGCCCAGCCGTGAATCCAGAGGCTGACCTGGGGCGACGCCTCGCTCGACGCATACAGCTCGCGCTGACGAAGGAAGGCCCGCAGGGACTCGCGCGTGATGCGCCGCGCGTCACCCGCGACCTCCACGCATTCGCGCAGATGGTCCACGGCGGTGGAGCGGGGATTGGGCCCCTTGCGCAGGCCCAGCCGCTCCATGCGCTCGTCCACCTGCTCCTCCAGGTCGGTGATGCTCCCGTAGCCGAGCCGGAGGCGCAGGTCCCCGAAGAAGTCGCGCAACGACTCCGGAGTCGTCTCGAACTGCTCGCACCAGCGCGACGAGTGCGCGGCGAGCGCCCCCTTCGTGGTCTCGGTGAAGAACGACTCGGCGAGCCGATGGTCCCGCCCCTGGAGATGGCGCCCCAGCTCCGCGTCCGCGCCCCAGTTGCTCACCAGCACGATCTCCACGCGTCCTCGGTCGCGGAGCTTCCGCCAGCTGTCGTACAGCTTGTGCAGCAGTGAGCGGCCCTGCTTCGTGGTCGCCTCGGACAGCGACTCCCACGAGTAGTGGCTGCGCTGGTCGACATGGAACTTCACCTGCACGTAGCGGCTGGCCGCGCCGGTGTCCTCGCGCGCGTACAGCGTCACGTCATCCGCGAAGCCCGCATCCGGGTCCTCGATGAAGCCGCAGGTATAGAGGCCGGGCTCCTCGAGCAGCCTCAGCAGCTCGTACCAGCCATATAGATGCTGGAATCGGTCTCCTTGAAGACGCGATGCGCTCTGGTTGCCCATGGTTTGCTCTTACAGACGGAAGGGCTCGGGAATGAGTACCTCCCGAGGGGTAGGGACCTCGTGAACCCAACGGCTTGCGCGGCGTTCGTTACCTGGCGGGCAGCAGGCCGCGGTGGGCACTGAAGAACGCCTCGAAGAGCAGGCGCATCTGCTCCTGGAGTTCCTCGCGCGGCCGCTCGTCCCAGCGGCTGAGCGCATCGAGCAGGCGCCCCCCAGCTCCGGTCCTCGTCTCGCACGAGCCTGCGCTGGACGTAGACGGCGGTGACCAGGCCCTCTCCCGCGTCCGCCTGCATGAGCCGTACGCGATGCTGGGCGTAGCGCTCATGTGGGTCGGGGCAGGTCCGGAGACCGGCGAGCTCGATGGTCACTTGCTCGAGTTCGGGGCTGGCCCGCGACGTGCGCTTCGCCATCATCGAGAAGCGGCAGGCGTGGAACAGCCCCCTGTGATAGGGAAGTTGCCGCCTCGGCAGGCGCCGCAGTTCCCCACGCGAGAACGAACGCGAGGGCCTATCCAGCCGGCTGGTTCAAAGGCGCACGATCTCCCGGTGCCGGCAGCTCCCCTCCTGGGGATTCACCCAGTGGGACAAACTGGCAGCAGCGCTGTCCCAGAACGGCAACGCCCCGACGCTGCCATGAGGAGTGCCGGGGCGAGCTCAATGACCACGGAGGAGTGGTTCAGACCTCGTCGAAGCGCCCCCCGAAGATGCCGTTTGCCTCCAGTGCATCCTTGATCTCTTCGTCGACGATGATTGGCATGTTCCAGCCCCACAACCGAAACACACGCACGTCCCCTACCTTGGACTTGTCGATGCGCAGCCCAATGACGGACCTGTACTGTCCGGCTCGGTCGGCATGAAGTTCCTCGTCCGCGGTGAAGTATTGAACCTCCCTGCACGAGGCATCGTCGATGCAGCGAATCTCTCGCGCCACGTTCAGGATGAAGTAGGGCTTGGACTGCCCCTCCACATCAACAGGGAAGAGCTGCACGTCATCGGGAGCCATCTCGCGAAAAACAGACGCAGCGCGCTCACTGACAATCGGCGTGAACGCAGTCCCCGCAAACTCAATATCCAGAGGCTCTCCAGGCCGCTCGATGGGAACCCGCAACCGCTCTTGAAGCTCGACGGGCTTGCCCTGCCTGAACAGCCAAAGGTCGTCGAGTTGTCGGCCTCGAGTGTCGATTGGGTCATCGAGCCCCCAATACCCACTCCTCACGTCCATCTTCAAACTGAAGTAGCGCCGTCCCATGCTCTATTCCCGGGCCCCCTGGGGGACGAGGGCGCGCAGTTCCGACCCTTGCCTTACGAGTTCCCGAGCAATCCTGGCAAGCTCTTCCACCAGTCTCGCCCGGCAACGCGCGGCACCTCGACATCCCTGCGTCGCAAATTCGAGCCGCTCGAGAATCGCCTCGTGATACTCGCGGGGATGTGGTCCCTGATGCCCCCTGACCCTCACGAGATTCTCAGGGTCATTCAGGTCCATCTCCGCGCGCCTGAAGATGCGTTCGAACTTCGGCGTCCACGGCCCCGCGCTCGCCAACTCGTCGACGCGCACCGCATCCCGAGACTCCTCCATGAGTCGAAGGAAGCCCTGTCCGATGTTCCAGACGGGCCCTGTTCCCAGGTACGCAATCAGTGAGGCGGTCAGGGCGATGGCAATCAGCTTCGTGACGGGCTCGGGCGCCACCAGCATTACGAGCGCCGTCCCTATCATCGTCGTCACCATGGCGCGCAGGGCAGCAGCGTTCACCATGTCGCGAATCGCCTCCTCGACGCCTTCCCACACCGTGTCGAGGGCGAAGTAGAGCGCGAAGATTCGCCGCTCCGTGGGCCCGAGCGCCAGTCCACCGGCAAGCAGGCTCAAGCAGGTGTGGGGCTCGTCCTTTCGCTGGCAGATGCGCTCGTAGGACGGGGGGACCGACTTCCCTTGCGCACCGTCGACAATGCCAGCGGAGGACGCGAGCAGTGAGCGCCGGTCGTCCTGCTCTGCTTCTCGGAACGCGACGTCCAACCGCATGTCCAGGACGAGCCGCGCGACCGCACTCTTGAACGCATCTTCGCCTATCTCGACGGGCTCGGACTCTTCGGGCGTGAAGGCGATGGGGTCGCCCCGCCCCGTGTCGAGGTGGACGACGGGAGTCGAAGCGCATCCACTCGCGAGCAGCAGCCATGCAGCAAGTCCTAAAGCTCTCATGTGGCCCCCGGGTCAGCCGCCAGCGCATCTGCGGACGATGCGCGACATAGCAGTCGACCCTGACAGCCTCAAGGGTCCAGGACCTCTCGCTAGACCTCCAAGGTCCATGACCTTGAAGGTCGAACTCCGGCTCCTGGCCAGATGGCGTGTCTATCCAGCGGGTCAGGCCCACTCACATCTTGCCTACCGGGATGGGCAACAGGAGAGCCGTCAAACCCCGTGCGAGCTAACGGCTGACTTTTCCGCCCTTGACGAACATCCACACGGCACGCGTGGCCATCCGGAACTTCGCCAACCACCAGGTGCTCAACGCCTCTCGGCATCACGGCCAGCGGGACCACGTGACCGCCCGCTCCTCCGCAGCCGCCAACGCCCGCAGACGGGATGCACTCCGTTCGCCCATGGTCGGCTCATGAAGGGGATGGACCTCATGAATCCAACGGCACGCATCCACTTCGTTACCTGACGCCCCTCCTCCCCCCAGCCCCGTGACGCACGGCGACGCGGCCCCTGGGTCCCGACCCTCGACGTCCTCGACGGCGCGTCCCCGCACGACGCGGCTGCGTTCCATCACGCCCGCCTGGAACGCCACCTCCAGCCCACAAAGCAGACACACTCCCTGTATTTCCCAGCCATTGAGCCCCTGGCACGGGCCGTGCTGTCTGGAAATCCATGCACTGCACCTCGTGCCACAAGTTGGTCTCGCTGTGTCAATGCGTCGGGGGTCCCCGCCTCCCCAAGAAGAGCCGGGCCCTCTCGCTGAAGAAGCCCTCCACGACGAGCCAGCAAGGTGGCTCACGGAGGCGCGCACCGACGACCTCGGACCGGTCGACCTCATCGACGTCAATCCAGACGGGACCACCGCCAATGGACCTGTCACTGCCGATGGGCGAGCTGGAGCTGATCCAACAAGCCATCCGCCACCTCGAAGGGGAGAGCAAACGCTCCTCCTCTCCTCGAGGAGAGCGCTCGACCTCCTCGTCCAACTCCCAACGGCACCCCCTGTCTCTCATGGAGATGTTCGGCGCCTCGGCGCTCGGCCTCGGAAGCTCGTCGTCCTCATCCCAGGAACAGGACGACCCGCTGCAGATCGTCCCCTATGAGGGAGAAGCGCTCTCGACCACCCTGGTGGACTTCCTCCAGGAGCAGACGAAGATTCGCGTCTACATCGAGGGGTCGCTCAACTTCGGACACCAGACGAACACCATCAACATCCTCTACACGCTGAGGTCCATTGGCTACACGGGGGCGTTCGACATCGTCGTGGCCGAAGCCGAGATGATCAAGAGCCTCACGCACATGTTCCCGTGGCTGGCCGCGGACTCGGAAGTCACCCTCACCGCACGGGACGACTTCTACCGGTACTCGGAGCCGCTCCCGCTCTGTCTCACGGGAGGCTTCGACAACAACGACAACGAGCGGCTGCTCCTCCCGCCCCTGGAGATGGGGGTCAACTGCTTCCTGGCGCTCCAGCCCTACCGCTTCGAGCGGCTCAGCCACGACAGCCGGTCACGCGTCTACCTCATGCCCACGCACGCACTGAACGGCAGGCACGATGACGACAGCCAGCTGACGGTCATCGACCTCTGCAAGAGGAACCGCGCGTTCCTCGAGATGTCCTACCTGCCTCCATACGTCCCGCGCACCTTCGCGGAGTGCCAGCGCCTCCTCCAGGGCAGCACCCAGGGTTGGGATGCCGTCATCGATGAGTCGGAGATGTCGGAGACCGAGCGGAAGCAGGCGCGCAGGCCACGCATCGTCCACAGCCAGCTCCTCCTCTTCTCCGTGTTGTTCTCGGGCGAGTACCACGTCGCCGCCGCCTACGGGCTCAAGGGCAACTTCTCCCTGAAGACGGACTACTCCGCGGACATCCTCTTCCGGTACTCGACGGCCCTCTCGCTCTGCCCCTCGAAGCGCAAGCGCTCGGTCATCGTCGTCTTCCACGACACCATCAACGACGTGTTGCTCAAGCGCAAGCTGGCCGTGGAGGGCTACTGGGGCGTCGCCGTCGCGACGATGCCGGACTTCGCCACCAAGGCCCAGGTCCGCGAGTTCCTCCGCGCCCAGCTCAACGAACCGGGCAATGACATCCTCGTGCTCGTCGTGGGCACGGCGCCCCAGCTGCTCTTCAACTTCTGCTTCCAGCATGGAGACCTGCCCTGCATCTTCGAGGGTGAGGGCAGTGTCCCCGTGGCCTTCCTCCGAGGCGCCCCCTTCCTCTACATGAAGGGCCCTGGCGCCAAGACGGACGAGACCTTCTACCCCAGCCTGAACGGCGCCTATCCCAAGCTCTCCGCGTCGCTCCAGCGGATGTCCAGCTGCCTCTTCGACACGGCCCTGACCGACCTGCAGTGCCAGACCTACCTGTTCAAGTTCTTCAAGATGTCGTTCGACACCGACAGCTTGCTGTGCCGCTACTTCAGGCGCGTGGCCGCCTACTACGCCCAGCCCGCCCACAACCGGCTGTTCGTGGCGCTGGAGCTCGCCATCGCGAAACTGAAGGAGCTGAAGGAACAGGAGGACGACTCGTCGAGCTAGCCGAAAGCAGCGACGCCCCACGCGGACCTCTCCTCGCGGGGTATCGTGCGCACCATGCCCACCCAGAAGCTCCTCGGCCGGAAGTCACGACACCTCAGCGCGGGAACCCTCACGGCGGAGGAGCTCCCGTCGCTCCTGAAGCGAACCATTCGCGGGAAGTTCGCGAAGTCGAGCACGCTCCGCGCGGCGAAGCGCCTCCTCGAGGAACACCTCGCCGGAGAGGGCGCCCACCGGGACATCGTCCACCACGAGGGGAAGCTCGTCCTCGAAGAGCTCACCACCGCGAGAAGACCTCGGCTGGGCCTCCTCCTCGTCGAGGGCGACCTCGTCGTGAAGGGGCGCTACGAGGACTCGCTGGACCCCGAGTCCATCGTCGTCGTCACCGGCACCCTGCGCGCGGGGGATGTCATCACGAAGGGGTTCCTCGAGGTTCACGGGGACCTGGTCGCCGAGCGCTCCATCCTGTTCCTCGACAACGACGCGTGCTGCGAGGTCCTCGGCGATGTCCGCGCGCCATTCGTGTACACGAACTACCACGCGGTGAAGGTGCACGGCGGCGTGAAGGCCCGACTCGTCACCGGCGACGCCAGGCACATCCGAAGCGCACAGGAGTACGTCTTCCTCGAGGAGACGACCCGCGAGGTCCGCGACCTCCTCTCGCCCAAGCTGCTCAAGCGCTTCGCCGACGAGATGTTCGAGGACGAAGAGGGCGAGGAGGTGGACCCGGACGAGCCGTGGATCGACGCCATCGACACGGAGACGCTCGCCGCCTTCGTCCGCAAAGGCCAGTCCGCGCTGGTGGAAGCGCCTCCTCGACGCCGCCGGAAGTGACCAGGGTGGGCACGCGGCCCCACTGTGTCTCCCAGTGCGACATGAGCAACACGGTAACGGATGTCTCTCCTGAATCAGGTGAGTCGCGGTAACCTCGGGGGCACACGGTGCCTCCGTACCGCGCCCCAACGAACCCGGGAACGACCATGAGCCGTCTGCTCCTCACCGCCCTCCTCGCGCTGTCCCTCACCGCCTGTTCCGATGACGATGACCCCCTCCCGCCGTCCGGTGACGCGGGCGTCGACGCGGGCACGGATGGCGGCACGACCGACTCCGGCACGGCCGACTCCGGCACGGAGGACGCGGGCTCGGACGCCGGCACCGACGGCGGCACCAGCACCGGCAGCTCCGGGGGCTCCGGCAAGCTGCCCTGCGACAGCACCGGCACCGTCACGCAAAACAACCAGAGCTACACCTACTGCGTCGCCAAGGTCGCCGGCACCGAGCTGAAAATCGTGGAGCCACGTGTGGGCATCATCGCCTCGCCCATGCACCTGGCCATCTACCTGCACGGCGACGGCGCCCGCGCGCACACCAACGACACCGCCCCGCGCATCCAGGCGCCCTGGACCTTCGAGAACCAGACCCTCTACATCTCCGCGCTCGCCCCCAACAAGTGCGCGTGGTGGACCAAGCCCTCGGTGACCAACTGCACCGTCGAGGGCACCGCGGCCGACCGCGACCTCGACGGTGACAACGCCAAGGCCCTGGTCGAAATCATCGATACCGTCCGCAAGCGCTGGGACATCATCGACGAGCCCATCCTCTTCGGCGGCTCCTCCGGCGGCTCCGTCTTCCTCACCGCCAGCTTCCTGCCCCGCTACGGCGACCGCTACCGCGGCGTCTACGCCCTGGGCTGCGGCGGCGAGGCCCCGTGGGCCGACAAGCTCGAGTGGGACAGCACCAACCCCGCCCTGCGCGGCAGCACCCGGCTGTTCTACACCTTCGGCGACCAGGACGCGTACATCACCGACATCCGCGCCAGCATCACCGCCTTCCGCGCCTACCAGTTCCCCCTCACCGAGACGGTCATCGCCGGCGCCGCCCACTGCGCCTTCGACCACATCGGCGGCGTGAAGGACATCTGGGCCGCGGAGCTCGCCAAGGACTAGCTCCACCCCGATGCCGGGCCTCGCGCGCGCACGGGCCCGGCATCGACCGGAAGCAGCGGCCGGCGACCGCACGCGGCGGCCGTCCAGCAACCCCAGCCATCCCCACGTCCCGCCTACTCCTTCACCGCGCCCGCGGTGAGCCCGGACACGATGCGGCGCTGGAACAGCAACGTGAGCGCCACCAGCGGCAGCGTGGCCACCACGGAGGCCGCGGCAATCTCTCCCCAGGGCTCGCGGTATTCGCTGGCGAACAGGCTGATGGCCACCGGCACCGTGCGCTTCTCCGGCGTGGAGAGGAACGTGAGCGCGTAGAGGAACTCGTTCCACGCGAAGATGAAGACGAGGATGGTCGTCGTCGCGAGCCCCGGCGCCGCCAGCGGCAACAACACGCGACGGAACGCCTGGAAGGGCGTGCACCCATCCACCCTCGCCGCGCGATACAGCTCGTCCGGGAGCTGCCGGAAGAACGACGTCAGCACCCATAGCGTCAGCGGCAGCGCGAACGTCGTGTACGGCAGCGCCAGCCCCACCAGGCTGTCCCGCAGCCCCACCGCGCGCAGGATGAGGTACAGCGGGCTCACCGTGGCGATGGGCGGGAACATGCTCACCCCCAGCGCCGCGCCCAGCAGCAACCCCCGCCCCCGGAACTCCAGCTTCGCCAGCGCGAACGCCGCCGCCGCGCCCACCGTGAGGCAGAAGGCCGTCGTCAGCGCCGCCACCAGCAGCGAGTTCGCCACCACGCGCAGGAAGGGCCGCCCCCACAACACGCTCGCGTAGTTCTCCAGCGTCAGGTGCGACGGCCACGGCCGCGTCAGCTCGCCATCCGGCCACAGGCTCGTCAGCGCCTGCCACAGGAACGGCCCCAGGAAGAACGTGAGGAAGGCCACCACGGCCAGCGCCGTCCCCAGCCCCGCGCGCCTCATCGCCCCTCCTCCGCCCGCCCGAGCCACCGCAGCCACACCACCGCCAGCACCACCACGCACGCGAACGTCGCCACCGACAGCGCGCTCCCGTACCCGAAGTCTCCCGAGCGCATCAGCGTCTTGTACGCGTAGATGCTCAGCGTCTCGGTGGTGTTCGCCGGCCCGCCCTCCGTCAACACGTAGATGGCGTCGAACACGCGGAACGCGTCCAGCGAACGGAACAACAGCGCCAGCAGCAGCGCCGGCTTCAGCAAGGGCAGGGTGATGGAGCGGAACGTCCGCCACGGCGAGGCCCCGTCCACCCGCGCCGCCTTGTAGAGGTCCTCGGGAATCCCTTGCAGCCCGGCGAGCACCAGCAGCGCCACGAAGGGCGTCGTCTTCCACACGTCCACCAGGATGGCCGCGTGCAACGCGTACCCCGGCGCGCCCAGCCAGTTGATGTCCGGCCCGCCCAACAGCCGGTTGATGAGCCCGTAGTCCGGATTGAACATCCACGCCCACAGCCGCGCGCTCACCACCGTGGGAATCGCCCACGGCACCAGCACCGCCGCCCGCAGGAGGCCGCGCCCCGGGAACGCCCGCTGGAGCAGCAGCGCGAGCGGCACCGCCAGCACCAGCTCCACCACTACCGCCACGACGGTGAAGTACGCCGTGTTCCCCAGCGCCGACCAGAACCGCGCGTCCCCCGCGAGGTACGCGAAGTTCCCCAGCCCGATGAAGCGCCGCTCGCCGAAGACGAGGATGAACCGATGCAGGCTCAACCACACCGCCGCGAGGATGGGATAGAGCGCCACGCCCGCCAGCACCAGCACGGCCGGCGCCACCAGCAGATACGCCTGTCGTCGCTCCCGCTCCAGCGAGCCTCGCGCGCTCACTCGGCCTCCCCCGTCAGGTGGTCCACCTGCCGCTGCGCGCGCCGCAGCGCCTCCTCCGGCGTGCGCAGCCCCGCCACCGCCGCGGAGAACTCGCTCTGCAACACGTCCGACACGAGGTTGTAGTACGGCGTCACCGGCCGGGGCCGCGCGCGCTCCACCATCTCCCGCAGGCTCGCGATGAAGGGCGCGCCGTCCTTCAACCGCGGGTCGTCGTACAGCGCCGTCCTCGGCGGATTGCGCGCGTAGTGCAGCGCCAGCACCAGGTTCGCCTCCGGCGACGTCAGGTGCGCGATGAGCCTCTCCGCCAGCCGGCGGCGCTCGGGGGACACGTGCGCGTTCACCGCGAGCTGCCAGCCGCCCAGCGCGCCATACCCGGGCTCGCCATCCACCGTGGGCAGCGGCGCGATGCCCACCTTCCCCCGGATGGGCGAGTCCTCCTTCTGCGCCTCGCTCCACGCATACGGCCAGTTGCGCATGAACACCGCGCGCCCCTCCTGGAACACCCGCCGAGACTCCTCCTCGGAGAACCCCGTCACCGTCTGCGGCGACACCCCGCTCACCACCAGCCCCCGCAGGTACGCGAGCGCCTCGCGCGCGGGCTTCGTGTCCAGCAACACCCGCCCGCCCTCCATCGCCTCGCCGCCGTGCCCCCACAGGGCCTCGTACACGTTGCAGCTCAGCCCCTCGTACTGCCGCCCCTGCCACACGTAGCCCTGCAACGCCGGGCGTCGCGCGCGCGCCTCCCGGGCGAACGCCTCCAGCTCCGCGTACGTGCGCGGCGCCCGGGGCACCAGGTCCGTGCGGTAGTAGAGGACGCCCACGTCCAGGTACCAGGGCACCGCGTACGTGCGCCCGTCCACCACCACCGCCTCCACCGGCCCGGGCAGGAACTCCTCGCGCAGCCGCTCCGGCGGGAACGCCGCCGACACGTCCGCCACCCACCCCGCCCGCGCGAACTCCGGCACCCACACCACGTCCACCACCAGCACGTCGAAGTCCTGGGCCCCGCCCTCCAGCGACGTGAGGAAGAACTGGTGCGCCAGGTCCGAGGCGTTGGGCAACGCCTCCGTCACGAGCTCCACGCCGGGGTTCGCCTCCTCGAAGCGCGACAACAGCTCGCGGAACGGCCCCGGCGGCCCCCACAGCGGCTGATACTTCAACACCAGCCGCGTCCGCGCGCCGTCCGCGCTCCGCGTCTCGTCCGACCCACGTCGACAGCCCGATTGCATCGACGCGACGAGCGCCAGCACGAGCACGTGGAAGAGCGAGCGACCCATGGCGCCGCCCATGACTCCAACCACGCGCCACACCGTCAAGCCGCGCGCGCCCTCACGGTTCGCACGCCAACACCCTCGCGGAGGATGTCACGCGCGACACTCGCACTCCCGGCGCGTGCGCGCTCACGCCCTGTAATTCGTGTGCATCTGGAGAAAAACGTCCCTCTGGAAGTCCGTGTCACGAGACACGCGCGCGTGTTTGCGTTCTCCCCGGGGGCGCGTCTTATCCTTCCACCTGTACATCCGGTGGGGGAGAGCACATGGCAGAGCAAACCCGGGAGTGGAAGTTCAACGCGCACCGCGCCCGCGTCGAGTCCTCCGACGTCGCCATCGCGACCTTCGAGGGCCCCATCAGCCTGGAGGACGCGAAGAAGACGACGGAGGTCTACGGCGAGCTGTTCAACGTGCTCGGCCCCTACTACCTCATCGCGGACATCGGCCGGTCGCAGATCGAAGCCAACGGACGCCGGTACCTGTCCGAGCACTGCCGCCCCGAATGGTTCCGCGGCCTGGTCTACGTGGGCGCCGACATCGTCCAGCAGACCTTCGGCAAGGCCATCTCGCTGGCCATGCTCTTCACCGGCAAGGCCTCGTTCGAGACCACCTTCGTGAAGACGATGGAAGAGGCCCACGTGTGGGTCCAGAAGAACCGCGCCAAGAGCCAGCGCAAGGCGGGCTGACGCGCCTTCACTCCCAGTCCCGTGGCCGGTGGCGGCCATGACCTGTCCCCTGTCGGACTGAACCCAGGGCGTGCCGAAAGCCCTGCTTTTGTTGCGAGGGCTGGATTCTCGCCCCTCGCTGCCGTCGAGCGGTATGCTCGGAGTGTCAGCCGAAGGGAGTGCCATGCAGCAACAGGAATGGAAGATTGGTTCGCATCACATCCGCTTCGAGCCGCCGGACGTGGCGGTCGCGGTGTTCACCGGGCCGTTGACCCTGGAGGACATGAAGCGCACGGTGGAAATCTACGGGCAGCTCGCGAAGAACGGCCCGTACTACCTGGTGGCGGATATCGGCGGTTCGCAGCTGCACGCGGAGGCGCGCCGCTATCTGTCTGACAATACCCGCGCGGACTGGTTCCACGGCTGCGTCTACGTGGGCGCCGACCTGGTCCAGCAGACGTTCGGCAAGGTCATCTCGCTGGGCCTGTTCCTGTCCGGCAAGACGGAGTTCAAGACGGAGTTCGTGAAGACGATGGAGGAGGCGCGCGCCTGGGTAGACCAGCAGCGCCGCGCCAACGTCCGCAAGAGCGGCTGACGCCCCGTCCTCCGGGTACGCCGTCCGCCACGCCAGCGGCCTCCTCCCCGGGGGCCGCTCTCCTGTTGCTCCCGCACCCTCCCGTCGAGCGTCGCCAGCCCTCGCGACGCACCGGGAGGCCAGGGGTGAACAGCCCCTGTGTCCTCCAGTCCAGGTTTCACCCGGCATCCGTGGGTGGCCAACACTCCCGGCTCACCGCCGTTTGCGCCACCACTGCATTCTCACAATATTTCCAGAAGACCAGTTTCATCAAAATTATACCCCCACACTGGCCAGAAAGCATGAATTTATGGTATAGCCAGTGATTCTGGAGCGCTGACAACCCGGGTCCTCATCGCGTCCTGCTCCAGCACTGGCCGTAGCCCATGTCACATCCCCAACCCGTGTTTGAGCGGTGAGGCGGGGGGCCCACGGCTCGAGCCGACGAGTGATTCCATGCCCGTGACGGTTCAGAAGCAGGAAGAGACTGGTGTTCCAGCGCACGCGCCGGCGGCGCGCTGTCCCCACCTGGGGGCGCAGTACAACCCGTTCGCGGGGCCGCACGTCGACAACCCCTATGCCTTCTTCGAGCGGCTGAGGCGGGAGGAGCCGGTGACGTTCAGCCCCATGCTGGGCATGTGGCTGGTGAGCCGGCTCGACGACATCCACCGGGTGCTGCGCGAGCCCGGGCGCTTCTCCAGCCGGGACATGCTGTCGAGCGGCACGCAGCTGACGGACGAGGCGAAGGCCATCCTCGCGGAGGGCTTCCCGCTGGACCACATCCTGCTGGGCATGGACCCGCCGGACCACACGCGGCTGCGCCGGTTGATGAACCGGGGCTTCACCGCGCAGCGCATCGCCAGCACGGCGCCGCTCATCGAGAAGCACGCGCGGCGGCTGGTGGCGCGCTTCGCGCACGCTGGGAAGGCGGACCTGCTGGAGGAGTTGGCCTACCCGCTGCCGGTGCTCGTCATCCTGGGCATCATGGGCGTGCCGGACGAGGACATGTGGAACATCAAGCGCTGGAGCGCTGACTGGCAGTCGCTCACCTTCGAGCACGTGCCCCCGGAGAAGCAGCCGGAGATGGCCCGCGGCGTGCTCGCGCTGCAGCGCTACTGCATCGATCTGGTCGAGCAGCGCCGGCGCCAGCCGCGCGAGGACCTCACCAGCCACCTGCTCGAGGCCACCGCGGACGGCGACTCCATGTCGCTGCACGAGCTGGTCATGGCCATTGGCGCCTCCATGCTGTCGGCCGGCCACGAGTCCACCACCGCGCTGATGGCCAACACCTGGAAGCTGGCGCTGGAGCACGGCCTGTGGCAACGGCTGCGCGAGGACCGCGCGCTCGTGCCGAAGTTCATCGAGGAGGGGGCGCGCTGGGACTCCGTCCAGCACGCCATGATTCGCACCACCGTGGAGGACGTGGAGCTGGGAGGCGTGCTGCTGCCCAAGGGCTCGCGGTTGCTGCTGCTCTACCGCTCCGCCAACCGCGACGAGTCGCTCTGCCCGCACGCCCACAAGCTCGACCTGGACCGCGAGAAGGTGCCCCAGCACCTCACCTACGGCCGCGGCACCCACTTCTGCCTGGGCGCCCCCCTGGCCCGGCTCCAGGTGCAGATCGCCACCAACCTCCTGCTCGACCACCTGGAGGACCCGCGCCTCGTGCCGGGCCAGGACTTCGGGACGTGGCAGAGCATCGTCCTGCGCCAGATGAAGCACCTGCGGGTCGAGTGGACGCCCTCCCCGGCCGCCACGCCGTAGTCCGGACACTCCCGAAAACCACACCAGGGGCCCTGCGGGCGACTCGTGCCGCGGGGCCTCTCGTCCGTCCGGGGGCCTACACACAGCCCCCGCCTTCGTCCGCTTCCGTGCGGTCCACTCCCACCCCACCCTCAGCAAAGGTCGAGGTCATTGCAAACCCACAGGGGGTTCTAAACGACCTGACTTCCCGCCTTCGCTCTGTAGTGCGTACGTTCCAGAAAGAAAATTCTTGCAAGACTGCCCGTAGTTGCGGGAAAGAGTCTGGGAATACCCTGCTTGCGAGTGAATAGCGGAAGGAGCTCCCATGTACGCGCAGGTCGTTGACGAGGCGGATGTGCAGTTCTCGCGGCGGGTGGACCGCCAGGCGATGGCCGCCGTGACGCGTGAGATGTCCCGGGTGAGCAACCTGCGGGCGGTGTGGGCGATGGGCACCCAGTGGGCCGTCATCGTCGCGTCCATCGCGGCGGTGGTGGTGGTGGACCGCTGGTGGATGTGGCCGCTGGCGGCGGTGGTCATCGCCACGCGGCAGCACGCGCTGTTCATCCTGCTGCACGAGGCCTCGCACCACCACCTGCTGTCGAACCGCAAGTGGTCGGACGCGGTGTCGGACCTGGTGTGCGCCTTCCCGCTGAACATGACGACGGTGGGCTACCGGCACGAGCACCTGCTGCACCACCGCTACGTCAACACGAAGCAGGACCCATACTGGGTGCACATGCAGCCGGACCCGTCATGGCACTTCCCGCGCACGCCGGTGCGCGCGGCGGCGGTGTTCCTGGGCGACGCGCTGGGCGTGTACATGCCCGGCCACATGAAGGTGGTGACGCCGTGGACGTACTGGGGGCGGCTGCTGGGCGGGGCGAAGCCGGCGCTCAGCAAGGCCGAGCACGTCCGCTATGCCCTCTACGTGACGGGGCTCGTCACGCTGCTGGTGACGACGGGCGCGTGGCTGCACTGGCTCCTGCTGTGGGTGCTGCCCACCACGACGGTGATGATGGCCTTCTTCCGGATGCGCGCGCTGGGCGAGCACCCGCTGGACGCGGAGGGCAAGGGCGACGAGACGCGTGAGACGCGCGACATCCGGGCCACCGCGCTGGAGGGCTTCTTCGTGTCACCGCTCAACAGCAACTACCACCTCACCCACCACGCCTTCCCGTCCGTGCCCTTCTACAACCTGCCCAGGATGCACCAGGAGCTGGAGAAGGCGGGCCTGCTGGAGGACGGGGTGAATCGGTTCGACTCGTACCTCGGCCGGAAGGACAACAGCCTGGTGAAGTACCTGGTGCGCAAGCCGGACTCGTCGGAGACCGCCCCGGTGATGGACGTCCGTCCCGCCCGGACGGTGTCGTCGACCAGCGTGCCGCTGCACTCGTAGCACCTTCCCCGGCAGGCCCCGCTCACGGGAAGCGCCGGAGCGAGGTCCACGGGAAGGGCTTCCAGAAGGGCGTGGCCACCGCGTCCGCGCCCAGCGAGAACCAGGGAGAGGCGTCCTCTCCGGAGGCGAGGACGTGGAAGTCCTGGGCGGGCATGAAGCCCTGGCCGAGCAAGGCCACGCGCTCGCCCGCCGCGTTGGTCGCCACGTCCAGCACCAGCACCGCGTGGCCCGGGCTGCCGCCCAGCACGAGGAAGTCCCCGGGACGGACCTCTTCGCGAGACGGGCGGCCCCTGGCGCCGTCCAGCGAGAGCGTGCCCGCGTAGGTGAACACCAGGTCCAGGTACGCGCGGAACGCCTTGCGCGAGTCGTCCGCCGCCGCGCTCCGCGCCCACGTCACCTTCGAGCCGGCGATGCGGGGGCGGTCGCCTTCCGCGTACTTCGGCCACGAGGCCAGGTGGCCGCTGGTGAACCGGTAGGCGATGCGCTCGCGTTGCTTGCTGGACCAGAGCCACTCGGCGTGCAGCCGGATGACGGAGTCCGCGCACTGCTGGAGGTTCGCCGTGCCGATGTCCAGCTCCGCCACCGCCGCCAGCCGCGAGTCGTCGCCCGCCAGCACCTGGGCGCCCCGGTGGTGCAGCACCGGCGTGCCCCGCGCGCGCAGCGGCAGCCCCCGCAACCACGCGCCGAACGAGCCCGCCTCCACCGCGACGCGCGTGAAGCCCTCGGGCGGCGCGATGGCGTCCGACAGGGCGCGCACCCGCGCGTCCTTCGACAGCCACGCGTAGCGCGCCAGCTCGTCCTTCGTCGGGGCGCGCGGCTCGGCGGCGTCCGCCTCCGTCGGGGCGCCCAGGGCCCGGGCCGCGCTCGCGGACACGAGCAGCAGGCCCGCCACGACGGCGAGCGGGAGGGACGCGAGGCGGAAGGGACGACGGGACGCGGATTCGGACACGAGGGTGGACTCCGGAGAGAGACGGGGGGAGCGCGCCTCCCCCGGAGGATGGAGGCCCGTGGCGGCCCGGAGGTTCCATCAGAGCACACGGCGTCCGGGTGCAGGAGGGCGTCGCACCCGCCTGGCCGCCTGCCCGTCCACGAGGGAAGGGCCGAGTGCCCGACTCCGCCCCATCCCCGGCGACAGGTGCATGACGAGGTCCGAGCACTACCTTTGGTCGAAGATGGGCCGTCAGGCGAGCCTCGTGTTGCTCAATGCGTTGTCGTTGTCCCGACTGCCCATGGCGGCGGCGTTCATCGCCGTGCCCGACACGAAGGTGCGCGCGGCGCTCGTCCTGCTGGCGGCCCTCTCCGACTTCCTGGATGGGTGGCTGGCTCGCCACAAGGGCCTGGCAACGCGTCTGGGCGCGCTCATCGACCCGGTGGCGGATCGCGCCTTCATGGTGACGGCCATCCTGGTCTGCTACCTCGACGACCTCATCGGCCTGCCGGAGGTGCTGGTGCTGCTGGTGCGCGACATCGGCACCGCCATCGGCTTCCTCGTCACCTTGCTGGTGCCCCGACTACGGCTGGTGGAGCTCAAGGCGCGGATGCTCGGCAAGCTCGTCACCACGCTCCAGCTGGTGACGCTGCTGTGCGTACTGCTGTACCCCCCGGTGGTGCGCCCGCTCGTCGCGCTCATCGGCGTGCTGTCGCTCGCGTCCGTGGTGGACTACTGCCGCGCGGTGCTCCAGGCGAGGGCCCCGGGGCGCGGCGCCTCGAGGGAGACGGGCTCGCGCGATGGGGCGACGCGGAGGTCCTCCGCGCCCATGCATCCCGTGCGCAAGTAGTGGAGTGGGAGACGGGCTCGCGCGGAGGGTCTCCGCGCCCATGCGCCCCGTGCGCGATTCGAGGAAGCGAAGACGGGCTCGCGAGGCGGGGCGACGCGGCGGGGCTCGTCGCCATGCATCCCGTGCGCGAGGAGTGGAGTGGGAGACGGGCTCGCGCGGAGGGACGACGCGGAGGTCCTCCGCGCCCATGCAATCCCGTTCCGCGAGCCCGTGGGGTCGTCAGCCCTGGGGCGGTGGCGCGGAGTCGGTGCCGTGTGGCTCCGGCAGGCCCAGGGACCGGGCGCGCTCGGCGGACGCGGCGGCCCGTTCGGATTCGGTCATCTCCATCCAGACCTCGTCCATGTCATCCAGCAACGCATCCTCTTCGGGGGAGTCCCCTTCCGGATGGCGAGCGCGCACGCTCGGCAACTTGCGCAGCAGCGCGCGGTAGCGATCAAAAGCAGTCATGAAGGGAACCTCCCAGCCTGGGACGGGCCTGCACGTGGGTGACTGACGAGATGGGCTCGGGCTTCACTCCTCCGCGTTCGACTTCGGGAGCACGACGATCAGCTCGGTCTGGTGGTCGCCCAGCATGTCCACCACCGCGCGCACGCGCTCGCCGGGCTTCAGCTCGCGCACGCCAATGGACTTCCCTCCGCGCGTCACCTTCGTCCGGTCCTCCACGCTCAGGGGGAGCGGCTCGCCGGAGTCGTCCGTGAGGACCACCCGCGACGGCGACACGGAGCGCACCACGCCGGAGAAGGTGGCCGTCACCACCGCCTTCCCCGTGGGCGCGGGCACATTCGTCCCCGCCGGGGGCACCTCGCTGACGCCCGGTGGATTGCGCGCCGCCCCCTCGCTCCCGGAGCCGCCCACGCCGTCTCCGGCCGACACGCCCCGCGGCGGTGCCCCCCCGGAGCCGGAGCCTCCCGTCCCCGACGTGTCCGGAGTCCGGGCGCGCAGGCTGTCGACCTCCCGACGCAGCTCCGCCACCTCGGCGCGCAGCGTCGCCACGCTGTGCCACAGCTCGGAGACCTCGGCCGCCGAGGGCGCGGACCGCGTCGCGGGCGTCGTGTCCGCCTGGGGAGAGGCGGCGGCCCGCCGGGCGGTGCCTACGTCGGGAGCCCGCTGCGCGTCCTCCATGCAGCCCCCACCACCGACGAGCAGCAGCGCCAGCCCGGCGCCCCAGACTCCCCACCCCGCGACCTCGCGCTGCATGTGGCTCGCCCTCCCTTCCCTCCCATGAAAGGTGGGGCCTGCCCGCTCATTCACAACCACCGCTCCCCTCGCGACAGGCCCGGAGAGCAGGCCACCCACCAGGCCGTGGCCCGCCCGTGCCCGAGGCCCGCCACGGCGTGGAGGGCCCCGGCTCGAAAAAACACGGCGCCTGAAACTTCCACCGCGCTCGCGACACTACGCGGCTGACCGGGGCGGCACGTCGGCGCCACGGCCTTCTCTTCGCCAGGAGTCCCACCGTGTCCAAGTCGTTCGTCTGGGTCAGCCTCGTCGTGGGGCTCGTATTGGGTTTCGTGGGAGGTCGCGCCATCCCGGGGACCCGTCCGGCCCAGGGCACGCCCCCCGGAGCACCCGCCCCCGCGCCGAATCCCCTGGCGCAGCGTCAGCGCGCGCCCATCTCGCCCACCGTCTACAAGGTGCCGCTGGACGGCTCGTCGTTCGCGGGCAACGAGGGCGCGCTCGTCACCGTCGTCGAGTTCTCCGACTACCAGTGCCCCTTCTGCGCGCGAGGCCACGGCACGGTGAAGCAGCTCCAGCAGCGCTATGGCGACAAGCTGCGGCTGGTGATGAAGCACCATCCGCTGAGCAACCACCCGCGGGCCCGCCCCGCCGCCCTCGCGGCGCTCGCGGCCGGCGAGCAGGGGAAGTTCTGGCCCTACCACGACGCCCTCTTCGCCAACCCGAAGGCGCTGGCGGACGAGGACCTGGAGCGGCTGGCGGGGGAGCTGGGGCTCGACGTGGCGCGCTGGAAGCGCGACCTCGCCTCGCCCGCGCTCGCGGCGCGCATCCAGAAGGACGAGGCGCTCGCGCTGCAGGTGGGCGCCACCGGGACGCCCGCCTTCTTCGTCAACGGCCGCTTCATCAACGGCGCCCAGCCCCTGGAGGTCTTCACCTCCGTGGTGGACGAGGAGCTCGCCAAGGCGGAGGCGCTGGTGAAGTCCGGCGTGCGTCCGACGGAGGTCTACGCCCGCGTCATCGAGCGCGGTGTCGACCGTCCCCCCGCGCCGCCCGCGCCCGCCGAGCTGCCGACGCAGAAGGTGGAGGTCGGCAACGCGCCCTCGCGCGGCCCCGCCAACGCGCCCGTCACGCTGGTGGCCTTCTCGGACTTCGAGTGCCCGTTCTGCTCGCGCGCGGTGCCCACGCTCCACGCGCTGGAGCAGGAGTACGCCGGCAAGCTGCGCGTGGCCTTCAAGCACCAGCCGCTGCCCAACCATCCGCACGCGCGCCTCGCGGCGGTGGCCTCGCTCGCGGCGCACGAGCAGGGCCGGTTCTGGGAGATGCACGACGTGCTCTTCGCCAATCAGCGCGCCCTCACGCGCGAGGACCTGGAGGCCCATGCCCGGAAGGTCGGCCTGGACATGGCCCGTTTCACGCAGGCGCTCGACTCGTCGCGCTTCGACGCGCACATCCAGCTGGACATGGCGGAGGCGACACGGCTGGGAGTGACGGCCACGCCCACCTTCTTCGTCAACGGCCGCCCCATCGTGGGGGCGCTGCCCATCGACCACTTCCGTCGCGTCATCGACGAGGAGCTGAAGAAGTCCGGCGTCGCCACGCGGTAGCGCGAGTCCCCGCCCGCCGCGTCAGCGGGACGACGCGACGGGCGCGCGCACCCGGGGCACGAGGAAGAACAGGCGCCCCTTCTGCTTCATCATGCCGGCGGCCAGCTCCGCCGCCGGTCCCCGCCCCCAGAAGACATCCACGCGGCCCGCGCCGCGAATGGCCCCGCCGGTGTCCTGGTTGAAGACGAAGCGGGACAGGGGCCGCCACTGCACGGAGCCGTCCGCCATGCGCACCGGGTGGTCGGTGAGGATGAAGGCCAGCCCTCCCTTGGGGAACAGGCGCGCGTCGGTGGCGATGGAGCGCCCCGGCGTCACCTCGCGCCCGAGCGAGCCCACCGCGGCGCCCTGGAGGAAGCGGAAGAAGACATACGACTCGTTGTAGTCCAGCACGCGCTCGCGCTGAGAGGGATTGGCCGCCAGCCAGCCGCGCAGCGCCTGCATCGACATCTGCTCCTTGGGGATGGCGCCCTCCTGGATGAGCAACGAACCGATGCTGCGGTACGGGCGCCCGTTGGACGCGGCATAGCCGACACGCCGCTCCGTACCGTCCGCGAGGCGCAGCGTCCCGCTGCCCTGCACCTCCATGAAGAACAGGGCCACCGGGTCCTTCGCCCACGCCAGCTCCAGCTTGCGCTGGGCCAGCCGCCCCGCGCGTATCTCCGCGCGCGTCCAGTAGGGCACCAGCTTCTTCCCCTCCAGCCGACCGAAGACGCGCTCCGAGGCGAAGCGCTCCGCGAAGGGCTCCAGCGGCACCTCGATGATGTCGTCCGGCAGCCCGAGGACGGGCACCGCGTACTCCTCCGTCCGCGTGAGGCTCGCCTCGACGGTGGGCTCGTAGTAGCCCGTGAAGAGCACCTGCCCGTCCTCGCCGCCCGCGGACTCCAGCAGCTCGAAGTCCTCCATCACAGCCTCGCTGACCTCCAGGGAGGACATGCCGTCGGTGAGGCGCGCGGAGAGCCGCTCCAGCGCGGCTACCAACTGCGCGGCGGTGACCTCCCGCGGACCATAGACGAAGCGGTGGTCGGCCGGGCGAGTACGCAGCCAGACGAGGCTCTCCGCGAGCGCGACGCGCAGGCCCGCCGTCTCGCCGTCGTCCACCAGCTTCACGGAGTCGGAGAGCTCCACCAGCGCGTCCTGGGGCCGGGTGACGGCCGGGCGCTGCACCCGCGCGCAGGAAGCGCAGAGGAGGAGGGACAGCACCAGCGAGAGGCGTCGGGCGGGCCGCGAGAGCATGGTCCCTCGTACCTACCCCAGCCCTCGCGCTCACGACACTTCCGGGCGGCGTCGGCGTGTAGACGCCATGGCCGCGTGACCGGCGGCCGACCTCCTCGCTCACACGACACTGCGGGCCGCATCGCCATGGCCGCGCAACTGGCGGCCTCTCTCCTCGCTCCCACGACACTTCCGGGCGGCATCGCCATGGCCGCACGACCGGCGGCCACCCTCCTCGCCCCCACGACACTTCCGGGGGCCTCCGCGTGAAGACGCCATGGCCGCGCGACTCGCTCCCACGACACTTCCGGGCGGCCTCCGCGCGAAGACGTCATGGCCACGCAATTGGCGGCCACTCTCCCCGCGCCCATGACACTGCGGGCGGCCTCCCGCGCGCGCCTACTCCGGGCAGGGAGGCATGCGGTCCCCGGGGACGTGGCCTCCCGCGCGTCCGTCCCCACGCCGCGCACTCGCCGCGACGAGACGTCGACGCCAACTTCGCGGGGCGTCCAGGCTCGCGGCCATGGCGGCCGGCCTCCACGCGGGAGTCCCCTCATGAGTGCATTGAAACTGGCGAAGGCGCTGGGCTGGCTGAGCATCGGCCTGGGACTGAGCGAGCTGATGGCGCCCGGCGCGCTGGCCCGCTTCCTGGGCATGCGCAAGGGCATCGGGCTGCTGCGCGCCTATGGCCTGCGGGAAATCGCGGCGGGCATCGGCATCCTCACGCGCGACAACCCCACGCCATGGGTCCGGGCGCGCGTGGCCGGAGACCTGCTGGACCTCGCCAGCCTGGGCCCCGCGCTGAAACAGAGCCGCCGCCAGGAGAACGTCCGCGGCGCCCTCGCCTTCGTGCTCGGCGCCACCGCGATGGATGCGTACTGCGCCCGGCGACTCGGTGAGCTACACGCCTGAGCCACATCGGCGCGCCCCTCGCGCGGAGGCACGCCAGGGTCCTCGCCAGCCACACATCGGCGGCGCCCTCGCCTTCGTGCTCGGCGCCACCGCCGTGGATGCGTGCCGCGCCCGGCGGCTCGGCGAACCGCGCCTGAGCCGCCCCGGGCGCGCCCCTCACGCGTAGGGGTTGTAGAACTTCGCGAACGTCGCGCGAGCGAACTCGCCAAACGTCATCCCCGGCTGGAACGCGCCCACGCGCGTCTCCGCGGGGTCGGTCCCCTTCGGCGCGGCCATGGGCGCGTCGTTGTCCGGCTGCATGAAGACGGCGAACGTGGAGCGGGAGATGTTCCGGCTGGCGGGGTACGCCAGCGCCTGCACCGCGTGCGGCGTCGAGCGCAGCAGGCCGCCCGTGACGATTTGAGCGCTCTCGCCAATCTGGAACGCCAGGCAGTCGCGCGGGATGACCACCTTGCGCTCCTCGCCCGTGCGCGTGCGGACGTACAGGCCCGCCTCCGGGTCCGGCACGGCGATGTCCTGGCGCGAGGGCTGCTTCGCGCCCGGCTCCGCCTCGAAGTACATGGCGGGGCACAGCGCCGTGAGCGAGCCGTGGTCGCTGTGCCAGCCACACCACGAGTCGCGCGTGCGCGGCGTCGCGTCCTCGTTGATGGCGAAGTAGTAGAGCAGCCGCGCCTTGCACGCGCGCGACTCGCGGATGGTCCGCTCCAGCTCCGCCTCCGGTGCCAGCCGCTCGCCCAGCCTCGACTTAACGTACCGGTCGCACTGCGCCGCCACCAGCAGGCCCACGTCCACCATCTTCTGGCCCAACGCCATGAAGGCCGGCCGCAGCTGGGGGAAGTCCTCTCCCGGCCACACGTTGGGGTGGTAGTTCTCCGGGTACTTCTCCACCAGCGCCGCGTCCGGCTGCGGCACGTCGTACTGGGGATTGTTGTAGTAGGAGCCCTTGAACTCGTCGAACTGGCCGGGCTTGAGCAGCTCCTTGCCGTGGCTCCAGCCGAAGGAATAGCTGCTGCGCTCGTGGACGTAGCGGTCCTTCACCTCGTCGGGCAGGGCGGCGAACTGGAAGCCCAGGGGCAGCAGCCCGTTGCGCAGCTCCACCAGCCCGGGGATACCCCGGACCACGAGCAGACCGATGCCGTCATGCCCGTACGCGCGCTCGATGTCCGCGGACAGGTCCGCGCCCTCGACCAGCTTCGCGTAATCGAGAACCACCACTGCGTCCTTCACTCCACCCACGTCGCTGCTCATCCCGAACGCCTCGTCTCTCCCTGGACCCGACGCCCGACGTACGGGGGAACACCGCGTGCTCACCAGGCGACCGGCGCGTGCGCCCAGGGGCGCCCAGCATAGCCGACTCCCCGGCCCACGCGACGCGTCAACACGGCCGCCCACCTCCCGTCGCCCAAAGCGCCGACACGTCGAGCGACACGTCGAGGGTCACCCCGACCCGGGCGTCCCGTGGCGGCCGCCCCCGTCCCGGCGCACGGCCGACGCCAGGCACATCGCATGCACCAGGGTACGGCGACCCCGAAAGGAACCCGCTCATGGCCTCCACCCCCGCGCAGCTCGCCGTCACCCTCTCCGCCGTCTCGTACCTGGGGCAGTTCGACCCGAACTCGAAGCGCTACACCTTGATGGACCAGGCGCTCGCGGCCACCCTCGACGGGGGCTGGCAGGTGGCGTGGGGTCCGGCGACGCAGGGCGAGGACCTGGTCTACGTCGCGGCCAACACCGCCGGCCAGTACGCGGTGGTGGTGCGCGGCACGCTGTTCACCCGCATCGAGGACCTCATCCAGGACAAGGACATCGGCACGCAGGTGGCGCTGCCCTTCTCGGCGCCCTCGTTCCCCGGCGCCGCCATCTCCTCGGGCGCGGGGAAGGTGTGGAGCAACGTCGTCGCCATGGAGTCCAGCGTGGGCCCGGGCCAGGGCGCGCTGCTGCCCTTCCTCCAGGCCCTGCCCCAGGGCACGTCGCTGCTCGTCACCGGCCACAGCCTGGGGGGACAGGTGGCCACCGTGCTCGCGGCCTGGTTCCAGTCCACGCTCACGAACGTGACGGTGCAGCCCATCACCTTCGCCGCGCCCACCGCGGGCAACCCCGCCTTCGCCACGGCCTTCACGCAGGTGTTCCCCGACGCGGGGCGCTACTTCAACTCGCTCGACGTGGTGCCCCGGGCCTGGACGGCCGACGGGCTCACGTCCATCAAGGACCTGTACCCTGGCGGTCCCCAGTGCGGACCGCTGTGCAAGGCGGCCGTGGACTGGGCGCTCGACACGCTCGAGAAGAACGGGCTCACCTACCAGCAGCCGGGCGCCGGCACGCAGCTCACCGGGCAGCTCTATTCCGTGGGCCTGCTGGGCGCCTTCGAGACCGAGGTCGACGACCAGCACCGCGCCCTCTACTACATGGACCTGCTCGGCATCCCGCTGTCCACCATCCAGAAGATCGACGACCAGTGGGCACCGCCTTCGTCGTCCGCGGCGGTGCGCGCGGCGGGCTGACCCGGGCTCACGCGGAGGGCGGGCCAGGCGTTCGAGCAGCGCGTCCAGCGAGAGCGGGCCCGTCCTTGGGGCGGACCCGCTCCGCCACCTCACCGCGGCTCAGATGAAGTAGTCGGGGAACAGCTCCGCGCCGGGGACGGACTGGTACTGGTCCAGGTCCGTGACGCCCTCGGCGCGCAGCACGTCCTCGTCGATGCAGAAGTTGCCGGTGAAGCTCCGGCTGGGCTTGGTGAGGATGGCGTAGGCGGCGTCCGCCATGATTTCGGGCTTGCGGCTGCCGCGAATCGTCTCGTCGCCGCCCAGCAGGTTCTGCACGGCGGCGGTGGCGATGACGGTGCGAGGCCACAGCGCGTTGACGGCGATGCCCTCCGAGCGCAGCTCCTCCGCCATGCCCAACACGCACATGCTCATGCCGTACTTGGCCATGGTGTACGCGACGTGGGGTGCGAACCAGCGCGCCTCCATGTTGAGCGGCGGCGAGTTGTTGAGGATGTGCGGGTTGCTGGCCTTCTTGAGGTAGGGGAGGCAGGCCTGCGAGCACGCGAAGGTGCCGCGCGTGTTGATGCCGTGCATCAGGTCGAAGCGCTTCATCGGCGTGTCCTCGGTGCCGGTGAGGCTGATGGCGCTGGCGTTGTTCACCAGGATGTCGATGCCACCGAACTTCGCCACCGCTTGCGCGACGGCGTCGGCGATCTGCCGCTCGTCGCGGATGTCCACCATGCAGGGCAGCGCGCGGCCACCCGCCTTCTCGATTTCCTCCGCGGCCGTGTAGATGGTGCCCGGCAGCTTGGGGTGCGGCTCCGTCGTCTTCGCGGCGATGACGATGTTGGCGCCGTCGCGCGCGGCCCGGAGGGCGATCGCCTTGCCGATGCCTCGGCTGGCTCCGGTGATGAACAGCGTCTTCCCCTCGAGTGTCGTCATGGCACGCGTCTCCGTGGGTGGCACGTAAGGTCTGCTTAAGACTTCCCTGGGTATAGCGAGTCTCGCGCCCGAAGCCACGGGCAGACAGGGCCGGCCCTCCACTTCCACCGGCCCGGAGGACTCGCGATGAGCGACAAGCACGACACGGCGCCCACGGGGATGACACGCCGGAGGGTGTTGCGCGGCATGGGACTGACGCTGGCGGCGATTCCGTTGATCCAGGTCGTCGCCTGTGGCGGCGAGGACGACCCCACCCCGCCCGGGACGGGTGACTCCGGCACCGGAGAGGCGGACGCGAGCACGGACTCCGGCACCGCGGCCAGCGCGTGGGCCACGGGTGGCACCGCCGTCATGTCCGGCGACTACGTGGACCCCTTCACGGCGGGCCTGGGCGAGACGTGCACGCTGACGTGCGCGGCGACGCTGGGGCCCTGCTATGCCCAGACACTGGTGCGCAAGGACATCAGCGAGGGCCACGACGGGCTGCCGGTGCGCCTGGCCTTCCTCGTGGTGAACGAGAAGTGCGAGCCGGTGCCTGGCGCCTCCATCGACATCTGGCACGCCGCGCCGGAGGGGCTCTACTCGGGTGAGGACGCCAGCACGTTCTGCACCGCGGACGACCCGTCCGCCACCTCCGCGCGGTGGTTCCGAGGCGTGCAGGTGACGGACGCCCACGGTCGCGCGGATTTCGACACGTGCTTCCCCGGTTGGTACAGCAGCCGCACCGTCCACATCCACTTCACCATCCGCATCGGCGAGGCGGAGCACGTGACGTCGCAGCTGTTCTTCGACGACGCGCTCAACGACGAAATCATCGACCACGAACCGCTGTACAACACGCGCGGCCCGCGCGACACGACCAACGCGAACGACAACGTCGTGTCCGCGGAGTCCGTGGGCAACTACCTCTTCCAGACCGCGCGACAGGCGGACGGCGCGATGCTGGCGTGGAAGACGCTCGTCATCCGCTCCTCGCTGGACGCCGCGCAGTGCCAGATTCCGGGCGGCGGCGGGGGCGGCGGTGGACCTCCGCCGGGCGATGGCGGCATGGGTCCTCCGCCGGGTGACGGTGGCATGGGCCCGCCGCCGGGCTGGGACGGCGGCCTGCCCCCGCTCCCGCCCGACTCGGGGACCTGAGCGCGCACCGGGGCGCGTCAGCGGCGCTTCGCGCGCTCCAGCTCCTCCACCAGCAGCTCCGACACCCTGCGCACGCGCGGGATGTCCAGGGCGGACTTCGCGCAGACGAGGTGGAGCTGACTCCAAGCGTGGGGCCCCAGGTCCATGTCCAGGGGCACCAGGTCGCGAGGCCGGAGGAAGCGATGCGGGACGTGGGCCAACACCATCGCGCCCAGGCCCGCCTCCGCCGCCGCGAGCATCACCAGGAAGTTGTCCGCGGTGAAAGCCGGGGAGAAGCCCGGGATGAGGGCCTCCAGTTGAGGGTTGGGCGGCAGCGCCTCGTAGGGCGGAGCCCACGCCACCCACGGCAGCTGCTGGAGCGTCGGGCGGCGCGGCAGCTTCTCCTTCAGCGTCTTGGAGACGAACACCGTGTTGCGCACGTCCAGCGTGTAGACGAGCTTCAGGTCCTCCTGGGCGGGGGCGCGCAGGCGCAGCGCGAGGTCGGCCTCGCCGCGCCCCAGGTCCACGTAGGCGACGGAGGACTGCACCTCCAGCCGCAGCCCCGGGTGCTTGCGCGCCACGTGCGCGGCGAAGGGCGCCAGGAAGTCGAAGCTCACGAAGGGGCTCGCCGTCACGCGCACCACGCCCTTCGGAGACGTGTCCGTGGACTCGGCCGCGCGCTGCAGCTCCCCCGCCCACTCCGCCATCTTCCGAGCGGGCTGGAGCAGCCGCTCTCCCGCCGCGGTGAGCGCCGCGCCCTCCACCCCGCGCCGGAACAGCTTCGCGCCCACGCCGTACTCCAGCGCGGCCAGCCGCCGACTCACCGTGGGCTGGCCGATGCGCAGCCGCCGCGCCGCGCCGCTGAAGCTGCCCGTCTCCGCGATGGCCAGGAACAGCCGCGCGTCATCCCAGGAGATATCCATGAATGGATGGCATCATACCTGAATCGCCATTTTCCATGCAGGGATGCATCGCTATCTTGGGGACCATGAACGCCAAGCGCATCGCCTTCGCCGTCGCCGCCCTCGTCGGCCTCCTCGTCACCGCCGTTGGCGTGGTCGCCGTCCTCGCGCTCACCGGAGCACTCGACACGGCCACCACGTCCCACCCCGTGCAGCGCTCGTCGCTGGGAGTGGCGCGCCCGTCGAACGACCTGCTCGCGCTGCTGGACCAGCCCGGCCCCGTGGAGCTGGAGACGGTGGCCTCCGCGGACTGGGCCGTGGAGCGCAGCGGCCTCATCAACCTGAAGCACCCCACCGCGAAGTCCTCGGGGCTGGTGGACGGCGACGAGCCCATCCAGGTCTTCTTCCACGCCCTGCGCCACCCGACGAAGGGGCTCTACATCGTCGACACCGGCATCGAGGTCGCGCTGCGCGACGCGCCGGAGAAGTCCGCCATCCAGGGCATCGTCGCCAGCGCCCTGCACCTGGAGAAGCTGAAGGCGCACCAGCCGCTGGGGGAGTGGCTGGCGAAGCAGCCGGGGCCGCTGGCGGGCGTGTTCCTCACCCACCTGCACCTGGACCACGTCACCGGCATGGCGGACGTGCCCGCGAACACGCCCGTGTACACCGGCCCGGGAGAGGCGGCCGCCGCGTCACCCCTCAACCTGCTGGTGAAGCCCAACACGGACCGCGCGCTGGCGGGCAAGGCCCCCATCTCCGAGTGGGCCTACACCCACGAGAACCAGGGGCTCTTCGAGGGCGCGGTGGACGTCTTCGGCGACGGCTCCGTCTGGGCGCTCTGGGTGCCGGGCCACACGCCGGGCAGCACCGCGTACCTCGTGCGCTCCACGAAGGGCCCCGTGCTGCTGACGGGTGACGCCAGCCACACGCGCTGGGGCTGGGAGCACGACGTGGAGCCCGGCACCTTCACGCAGGACGCCCCGCGCGGGGTGGGCAGCTTCAAGAAGCTGCGCGACTTCGCCGCCGCGCACCCGAACGTCGACGTGCGGCTGGGACACCAGCACTGACGCGCCGGCGCGCGGCGGACGGGGCGCTCGGCGCTACGGTCCGTCGAGCGCGTGCTGCTTGAAGAAGTCCCACATGAACGTGGTCGCGTCCGGGCCGGAGGGGTCGGCGAAGGGATAGCTGGCATCACCGCCCGGCCACGCGTGGTCCATGCCCTGAATCTCGTACTTCTGCGCCACCAGCTCGCCGCCGTACACGTAGTCCTTCACCGTGTACGCGCGCCCGCCCGGCACGCGCAGCGTCCGCGTGGCCGTGGGCACGGAGCCCACGCTGTCGTTGGCCACGCCGTCGTCGCCGTAGTCGCTCGCCTGCAGGAACTGCTTCACTGCCTGCTCGCCGTTGATGGGGTTGACGACGCTGTCCTCGGTGCCATGCACGACGAGCACCGGCACGGTGCGGCGCGGACGCCCCGAGCAGACCCACGCGTCACGCCCCCGGTCATCCGGCGAGTAGATGCTGCCGAAGAGCATGGCGAAGGCGGTACCGGAGACGGTGGTGGCCGCCTTGTACATGGCGCCCGCGCCAATCATGCCGGCGGCGAACACGTCCGAGTAGCAGGCCATCAGCGTGCCCGTCAGCACCGCGCCCGCGGACACCCCGCCCAGGTAGACGCGGCGCGCGTCCACGGCGTAGTGCTGCTTCACCATCTCCACCATGCCCGCGACGAGCGCCGGCTCGCCGGTGCCGCGCTCCTGGTTGCCGCCGAGCATGAAGTTCCAGCACTGCGTCGGGTTCGCGAACGTGGCCTGGTTCGGATACAGCACGAGGAAGCGCTCGGCGTCCGCCTTCGCGTTGAGCCGCGTCAGCCCCGCGAACTGGTCCGGGTTCTGGAGACAGCCGTGGAGGGCGACGACGAGGGGGAGCGGCGTGCCGGGTTGGTATCCGTCCGGTACCCAGAGCTGGAAGCCGCGCGCACCCGAAGTGCTCACATAGTTGCCACGGACCCATGACCCGGCGTAGGCCGGGGCTCCCGTGGAGAGGGCCAGCAACAGCGTGAGTCCCAACAGCGACCGCACCACCGCGTCACCACGTCGAAGCCTCGACATCGTCCTGCCTCCTGGGTTGTGGAGCGCGAAGCCGCGCGGCTCAGCGGGCGTGGCGGGAGCCAGGGACGGCGCGGTCGACCTCGCGGAGGAAGGCCTCCACGGCGTCGGTGAGCGGGCCGGGCTGGTCCAGCGGCGCGGCGTGGCCGGAGTCCTCCAGCACCTGGAGCCGGGCGGAGGGCAGCAGGTCCACGTAGGCCTGCTTGGCGGAGCGCGGCGTGTAGTCCCGCTCCGAGTGCAGCACCAGCACGGGACAGGTGATGTCCTTCAACCGGGGCATGACGCTCCACCCCAGCAGGCCGCGCGTCGCGCGCAGGTAGGCGTCCGGGTCGTTGGCGCCGAACGTGGCGATGGCCCGGCGCCGCAGCCCCTCCTGCTCCGGCTTGGGGAACAGGCGCGGCGCGAGGACGTTGGCCAGCGCCTTGGGTCCCAGCAGGCGCAGCAGCAACAGGCGGGTGGCGAAGTCGAACTTGCGGCGCAGCGTGCGGGCCACCAGCTCCGGACCGCTGTTCACGATGACGAGGCTGCGCACCAGGTCCGGCCGGTCCACCGCGAGCTGGAAGCCCATCATCCCGCCCATCGACAGCCCCACCACGTGGACCGCCCCCAGCTTCAACGCGTCACACAACGCCGCGATGTCCCGGGCGAACAGCGGCACCCCATACGCCCCTGGAGGGCGGCCGCTCTTCCCATGACCCCGCGCGTCCGGCGCGATGACGCGCCACCCCCTCGACAGGCGGGGGGCCACCAGCTCCCAGTCCACCCCGCAGGACCCCAGCCCATGGAGCAGCAAGACTGGAATGCCTTGGCCTCCCTCTTCGTAGTGGAGGGAGAACCCCTCGAGCTGGAGCGTGGACATGCTCGGACTCCCGCCAGGTCGGCCGCCATTTCGTGACGTCCCCCACCCTATCTGAACGAACGTTCGATAAGCAAGACAGACATGAGCCACTCGACCCGCTCCCGCCTCCGCGCGCAGACGGCCAGCCTCCCGCCTTCCTCCTCCGATGGGACGCGGCGGCGCATCCTGGAGACCGCCCTCCAGTTGTTCGCGAGCCGCGGGTATCACGACACGTCCATCCGCGACCTGGCGAAGGCGTTGGAGCTGCAGCCCAGCGCGCTCTACGCGCACTTCCCCTCGAAGGAGCACGTGCTCGCGGAGCTGGTGCGCATCGGGCACGAGGCGCACCATCAGGCGCTGGTGGCGGCGTTGAAGGAGGCGGGGACGACGGACCCGGCGGAGCAGGTGCGCGCGCTGGTGCGGGCGCACACGCGGATGCACGCGCTGCACCCGCAGCTGGCGCTCGTGGTGAACGAGGAGTTCTACGCGCTCACGCCGGAGATGGCGGCGCCGGCGCTCGCGCTGCGCCAGCAGTCCACGCTCCTGCTGGCGGAGGTCGTCGAGCGGGGAATCTCCCAGCAGCGTTTCTCGCCCCCGCACCCTCGCGCCACCGCCGCCGCCATCTCCGCCATGGGCGTGCGGCTGCCCTACTGGTACGAGCTGGACAGCGGGCTCGGCGTGGACGACCTCGCGGACATCCACGCCGAGCTGGCCCTGCGCATGCTCGGCGTGCGCGGGCGGGGGTGAGACCGCGTCAGTCCAGCAGGTGCGGGTTGCGCACGACGAGCAGCCCGGCCAGCACGGTGGCGACGTAGTCGTTGAGGTGCCCCGCCTCGATGAGCGCCGTCACGTCCCGCGTGCCGCCCGCGGCGATGGCCTGGTCCACCTTCTGGTCGCCCTGGTTGTAGGCCGCGAGCACCAGTCGCCAGTCCGCGTAGCGCGCGTTCAGGTCGGACAGCAGCGCCGCGGCGGCCTGCGTCTCCCGCGCCACGTCCAGCCGCTCGTCCTTCGTGTCGCTCACCTCCAGGCCATACCGGCGCGCCGTGTCGGGGATGAACATCCACACGCCCGCGCCGCGCATGCCCGGCGCGTACGAGGGGCCCCCATCCGTCTGCGCCATGTTCGTCACCGCGGACTCCACCACCGCCACCGCGAGCAGCCCCTCGGGCAGCCCCTTCTGCTTCAGCGTCGACGCGAGCGCCGCGCGGTGCGTGCCCAGGTTCGTCAACGCCCGCTTCATGAAGGCCTGCCCCTTCTCGGTGCCGATGAAGCGATTGAGCTGCTCGACGACCTTCGCGTCCACCACCACGGACAGGTCGCCTCCCGCGGGCTGGCTCGCGCGGGCCAGGGCCTGCGCCTCCGCCAACGTCACGGCGCGACCCCGCGCCGCGCCCTGCGCCATGACGGCCACCGGGACGAGGATGAGGCACAGCGCGGCGAGCAGCGACGTGACGCCATGCGCGCGAACGGGACGGGACTGGAACAGCATGTGGATTCTCCTCTGCGTGGGATGGGACATGCCGGTGGCACCGGCGGGAAGGGGCGCAGCGCCCGGGAGCCGAAGCGCCGCCTGGAGGAGGCAGCGCGCGTACGCGGTCGCCTGCGCCCGACCGCTGGACACCAGCGCCTCGTCACACGCCAGCTCCTGGAGCGAGGCCAGCCACCGGGACAGCGCGTGCGCCGCGGGGTGCCAGAAGAACGCGCCCGTGACGAGCAGTCGCGCGAAGGCCAGGTGCGTGTCCCGCTGACGGTGGTGCTGCAGCTCGTGCAGCACCGTCAGGCGGAAGGCCTCCGCGTCCTCCAGCAGCGCGGGCGGCACCACCACCCACGCCGAGGGACGCCGCCCCACCCGGGGAAACCACGCCGAGAACGCCGGGGCTCCCTCCGTCCCGAGCACCACCGCGACCTTCCCCACCCCGCGCACCTTCGGCAATCCCTCCAGCCGCCGAAGCAACTGGTGATGCCGCCGGAGCGCCCCCCCGGTGAAGAGCACCGCGCCCACTCCCAGCCCCAGGGCCACCCACGTCCACGCCGCCGAGGGACGCAGGGGCTCGCGCCTCGCGGTGGACACCACCGGCAGCGCCGCCTCCGCGCTCCACGAGGACTCCGCGAGCAGCCCCGCGCGACTCGCCACCGAGCGCTCGAAGGTGAAGAGCGGCCCCGCCGGAGCGAGCGCGTGCGCCGCGAACGCGAGCAGCGGCAACACGAGCGACAACCCCAGCACACCCCGCCCCACGCGCAAGGCCTGACGCGACGCCAGCGGCGCCCCCACCCATGTCAACACCCCGAGCGCCGCGCGCGCCCCCAGGAGCGCCACGGGCAACAACACCGCCACGCCGAGATAGAGCGACACCAGGGGGCTCATGAGCGGCCTCCGTTCGTCGCCACCGGGCACGCCTCGACAGAACCCCGCGCGGCCTCGCCGCGGCGTCTCGCGGGACCCGACGGAAGCGCCACGCCCCATGACGGGAAGGCATCCGTCATGACCGGCCCCCCTTGCCCTTGAGCAGCTTGCGGATCTGCTCCACCTCGTCGGGCGCGAGCGGCACCGCCTCCACCAGCCGCGCCACCAGCGCGGAGGGCGTCCCGTCGAAGACGGTGTCCACCAGGTGCCGCAGGCTCTGCGCCTCGTACGTCTCGCGCGGCAGCACCGCCGAATACAGGTGTCCGCGCCCCTGCTTGCGGCTGACCACCACGCCCTTCTGCTCGAGGATGCGCAGCACCGTGCTGACGGACGTGTACGCCAGCGCGCGCTCGGCGGGCAGCGCCTCCAGCACGTCCGCCACGCTCACCTCGCCCTGCCGCCACACGATGTGCATCAGCTCGAGCTCCACCGGCGTGAGCGGCCGGGGCGCCTCGGGCTCGGGATTCTTGGCCATGGATGGAACGTCCTCCGTGGCCATGAACTACTAAGACTTTAGTTCTTCGTCAACTAAGGCCTTAGTTGTTCCGTTCCCGGCGCGCTCGGGTGGCCCGCTTCACCTGCGACAGCAGCTCCCGCAGGCGCGGGTCCTCCACGGGCTCCTCCACGCGCACGGAGTGACGCCGCTCCCCGTCCTCCACGGTGAGGGTGTAGCGGCGCCGGTCCGCGCCCTGGGAGCCCGAGCCCACCACCGGCGGCAGTGTCTCGAAGTGGACATCGCGCAGGGCGCGCTGGAGGGCCTGTGCCTGCTCGGCCGGCAGCTCCTCCAGCGTCACGCCCCGGGGGCGCGACAGGCCGGGGAACGCGGCCAGCCCACCCTCCTGGGAGAGCAGGATGCGCATCGCGACGTCACGCCCCGGGCTGGACGGCGGTCTGGCCCCATTGCGGGATGGAGACGCGGTCCCTGGACACGCGGATGCCCACCTCCTCCCAGCCGGCCTGCACCGCCTCCGACTCCGCGCCCGTCCCGTACAGTCGCGTCGCCGCCATGATGGTGATGCGCGCGAAGTCGACGAAGGTGATGTCCGGGATGATGCGCGGGTCTCTTATCGCCTCGTACCAGATGCGCCCGGCCTTCTCCCACGCGAAGCCGCCCAGCCGCGTGGCCACCAGGTAGAAGGCGTGGTTGGGGATGCCGGAGTTGATGTGCACCCCGCCGTTGTCCTCCCACGTCCGCACGTAGTCGCGCATGTGGCCGGGCTGCGGGTCCTTGCCCAGCACGTCGTCGTCGAACGCGCTCCCCGGCTCCTTCATGGAGCGCAGCGCCTTGCCCTGGACGTCCTTCGTGAAGAGGCCCGCGCCAATGAGCCAGTCCGCCTGCCGCGCTTCCTGTCCCAGCACGTGCTGCCTCACCAACGAGCCGAAGACGTCGGACATGGACTCGTTGAGCGCGCCCGCCTCGCGGAAGTACCACAGCGGCCCCTCGACCTCCGTCACCCCGTGCGTCAGCTCGTGCGCGATGACGTCCAGCGCCAGGGTGAAGCGGTTGAACAGCTCCCCGTCCCCGTCGCCGAACACCATGCGCTTGCCGTCCCAGAAGGCGTTGTCGTAGTCCCGGCCGTAGTGGACGAAGGCCTGCAACGGCATCCCGTCCCCGTCGACGGAGTTGCGCCCCAGCACCTGCCAGAAGAAGTCGTACGTGGCCCCCAGGCCGTCGTACGCCTCGTCCGCCGCCGTGTCGCCGCTAGGCGCCTGCCCCTCCGAGCGGACCAGCGTCCCGGGGAAGGCCTCCTCGCCCTTCAGGTCGTAGACGGTGCGTTGGCGCTGCGACTCCACCACCATGGCCGGCACGCGGCGCGGAATGGGCGCGGTGGTGGCGCTCCGACCACCCGCGAAGCGCAGCGCCCGGAACGTGCTGTCGGTCGCCACCGTGCGCAGCGCCTTCACCCGCTGCGACGGCGACCCGTTCTGCGCGATGGAGCGCAGCAGGTACGGTGGAAGGATGCAGTGAATGGAATGGATGTGTCGGCCACGACATGTCGCCATCGATGTCCCCCCTAGAGAGCTGACAGCCCTCAAGGTAGGGACCTCGCCCCGGTGACAACCGGCCCTGCACACCCGGCCCGCACCGCCCCACGCCCGGCGCCCGGCCCGCGCTGCGCCGCGCTCCCACGGCGCGGGAGGACCCGGCACCCGCTCGCGCGTCACACCCCCAGCGCGTCGCGCAGCTCCGGCAGCTGCTCGGCCTTCACCGCGCCGAACACGAACCGGTCCGGGCGCAGCACCACCACGTCCGCCGTGTAGCGGCTGAACCACGCATCCAGCTTGCCCGTGACGTCCACCACCGAGGGCACGTCGTGCCCCTCGTCCGCGTCCGCCTGCACGGCGAGCAGCCGGCCGCCCAGCGCCTCCGCCAGGTTGCGCGCCGCCTCCCGCTGCGCCGCGGGCGCGTTGGCGCGGCACAGCACCGCGAACTCGTTGCCGAGCGCCTCGTCCAGCAGCACCTCCTCGCCCGACGACAGCCGCACCTTCGGCTGGATGAAGAACGACCCCTGGGGCGCCTGCGAGTCCTGGCTGCCGCCCTCGAAGTAGAAGCCCTGGTAGTGGCGCGGCGCCTGCTTGAACTCGAAGCCCTGGATGAAGCGCTTCACCCGGGGGATGCGCTGCACGGCGCGCATCAGAAGGTCGCGCGCGGTGGCCACCACCGAATTGCGGGCGAGGAACAGGTGTCCCACCCGGATGCACAGCTTCTGCAGCGACTCCACGTGCGGACGACGCTCCTCCTCGTAGGTGTCCAGCAGCGAGTCCGGCGCCATCCCCTTGAGCACCCGGTGGAGCTTCCACGCCAGGTTGGACGCGTCGCGCAGCCCGGAGGTGAGCCCCTGGCCCATGAAGGGCGGCATCGTGTGCGCCGCGTCACCGAGCAGGAAGACGTTCCCGTCGCGCCACTTCGCCGCGTTGAGGCAGTGGAACGTGTACACCTGCGCGCGCTGGATGTTGACGCGGTCGGGGTCGATGTACGGCGTCAGGAGCTGGCGGATGGTCTCCGGCCGCTCCATGTACTCGCGCGTCTCACCGGGCATCAGCATGAACTCCCAGCGGAACTGCCCCGCCGCGCCCGTGGCCACGAAGGCCGGTCGCTTCGGGTCGCACACGAAGCGGCACATGTCCGGCAGCTCGCCCTCCACGGAGCCGGACACCGCCAGCCACAGCTCGTCGTACGTCCGCCCCGACAGCTTGATGTTCAGGGCCTTGCGCACGGAGCTGCGGGCGCCGTCGCACCCCAGCAGGAAGCGGGCCCGGACCGTGCGCACCTCGCCCGTCTGCACCTGGCGGTAGCGCACCGTCACCCCGGTGGCGTCCTGTTCCAGCGACTCGAGCGAGGCGCCAATCTCCAGGTTCACGTGCGCGAAGCGCTGCATGCCCTCGCGCAGGGAGCGTTCGAGCAGCGGCTGATGGAAGAACCACAGCGGCGTGTAGCCGTAGCCGAAGTCCGTCTGACCCGGGTGCACCTGCGCGAAGCGCTTGCCGCCGTTGCCCACGTACTCGAAGACCTGGGACTGGCGCATGTCGCGCCGCAGCTCGTCCACCAGGCCGGCGGCCTGGTAGATGCGCAGCGCTTCGTCATCGCATGAGAAAGCGCGAGGCTGGCCATGCGGCGCCAGGTCCTGCTCCAGCACCAACGTCCGCACCCCCAGGCTGCCCAGGAGATTGCTCGTCAGTGCCCCCACGGGACCGCAGCCGCTGATGATGACATCGACCTCCATGTCGGCCTGCTGCCTGTCACAAATCATGAGAGCCCCCAACTGTGAGTCTGCTGCAATGAATAACGCGCGAGGTGTGACCAGGGTGTGACCGCACGATTCACCTCGCAACGTCGTCCGCCCCTGACGGCGAGGTGCCGTGAGTTGGAAATTCAAGCGCGTGGGTGCTGGCGGCATTCCACACCCCGGCTGGGGTCTTCCCTACCCGTGAGGGAGCAGGCGGGCATCGTGTTACGTTACGGCGAGCGTTCTCTCCCATTCCTGGAACCCTGGAGGCCATGGCAGGCGACGACACGGCGGGCGCGCAAGTCTTTCGGCTGGAACTGCTGGGCGAGGCGCGCCTGCGGAGCGACAGCGCTTACCTGACGCTGGAGCGGCGCACGGCCGCGGTGCTGGCATGGCTGGCATTGGAAGGGCCACATCCCAAGTACAGGCTGGCGGGATTGCTGTGGGCCGAGTCGAGCGAGGTCACCGCCCGCAACAACATGCGGCAGCTCTTGCGCCGGCTGCGCCTGGCGACGGGCACGGAGCTGGTGCACGGCTCGGATGTGCTGTCGTTGGCGGAAAATGTCACCACGGACGCGGCGGAGCTCCAGGCGCACGTGCTGGCCGGGCGGCACGCCCAGGCGTTGGAGCTGGAAGGCACGCTGCTGGCCGCGCTCGACTTCGACGACTGCCCGGAGTTCCAGTCGTGGCTGGAGAACGCGCGCGAGCGGCTGGACTCCCTGCGGCGTCGCGCGGCGGCGGCCGAATCCGAGACACGCGAGCGCGCGGGGGACCTGTCCGGCGCGCTGGAGTTGACGGAGAAGGTGCTGGCCATGGACCCCTACTCCGAGGAGGCGTGGCGGCGGCTGATGCGGCTGCACTACGTGAGCGGGGACCGGATGGCGGCGCTCAACGCCTTCGAGCGGTGCCGGCGCCTCTTGCGCGAGGAGCTGGACACCCAGCCGCTGCCCCAGACGGTGGCGCTCGCGCGAGAGATCGAGCGCGGCCCGTCGCTGCCGAGCACGCCCCGCGCGACGACCTCCAAGCTGCCCCTGTCCGTGCTGCGCCCTCCGCTGCTGGTGGGCCGCGAGCGCGAGTGGGAGCGCATGGAGGCGGCGTGGGAGGCGGGGATGACCATCTTCCTGTCGGGCGAGCCGGGCGTGGGCAAGTCGCGGCTGGCGCACGACTTCGCCGCGTCGCGCGGCAAGTTCATGGTGCTGGAGTCGCGCCCGGGCGAGCAGCACATCGCCTATTCCTCTCACGTGCGGCTGTTGCGACAGATTCTCGCCCGCTGCCCGGACCCCACGCTGGAGCCCTGGGTGCGGCGGGAGCTGGCGCGCATGCTGCCGGACATGGCGGGGCCGGAGGGCGTGCCGCCGCCCATGGCGGACGAGTCGGACCGCAGCCGGTTCCTCGAGGCCCACTGCCGCCTCATCTACCAGGTGTGCGCCGGCTTCGACGCCATGGTGGCGGACGACCTGCAGTACATGGACGCGGCGACGGCGGAGTTCGCGCTGCTCATGCTGTCGCGCCGCCACGACCCCGGCCCCAACGGCTCCTATCCCCACTTCATCGACACGTTCCGCCGGGACGAGCTGTCCCCGGTGGTGGCCGCGTGCGTGCAACAACTGGTGGAGGCGGGGCTCGCGGTGGTCATCGAGGTGGAGCCGCTGGAGACGGACGCGGTGGGGGCGCTGCTGGGCAGCCTCGAGCTGTCCGGCGCCGAGCACCTGCGCGACAACGTCATGCGCTACACCGGCGGCAACCCGCTCTTCATCATGGAGGCGCTGCGACACCTGCTGGAGTCGGGCGGCCTGGAGCGCGGCTGGCCGGAGCACGTGCAGCCCACCGGCCGGGGCCGTGAGCTCATCCAGCAGCGCCTGGAGCGGCTGTCACCTCCGGCGCTGCAGGTGGCCCGGCTGGCGGCGCTGGCGCGCACGGACTTCGAGCTGGAGCTGGCCGGCGAGGTGCTGGAGATGTCGTCCCTCTCGCTCGCCACGCACGTGTCGGAGCTGGAGCACGCGCACGTGCTGCGCGGAGAGCGCTTCACGCACGACCTGCTCTTCGAGGTGGTGCGGGAGACGATTCCGCCCTCGCTCGTGCCGCTGTTGCACCGGCGGCTCGCCAGCGCGCTGGAGCAGCGCAAGGCCCCGCCCGTCATCATCGCGCAGCACTGGCTGGATGGCCGCGAGCCCGGCCGCGCCGCGCCCTTCTTCGTCGCCGCCGCCAACGCCGAGTCCGCGGCCCTGCGCCACATGGAGGCCGCGCTCCTGTACTTCCGGGCCGCCACCGCGCTGGAGGAGGCCGGGGCGGCCGACGAGGCCGCGCGCATCCGCGCCCGCGTGCGCGGCATCCCCAGCGCCTGAGCGCTAGGCCTTCCTGCCCGCCGCCGTCACCTCGCGCGCCACGTCGAGGAACGCCCTGAACGCCGGAGACACCCGCGCGCGGCTGGGGAAGTAGAGGAAGAAGCCATCCCCCTGGGCGGCATACGCCTCCAGGACGAGCCGCAGCGAGCCGCGCTTGAGCTGGGGCGCGACGTCCGGCTCGAAGGCATACATCAATCCCACCCCCGCCTCCGCCAGCTCCACCATGAGGTGCAGGTCGTTGGTGATGAGCGGGCCACGCACCGGCACCCTCCACGTGCGCGCCCCCCGCTCCAGCTCCCATTGATACAGCGCGCCCGTGGTGTGCGAGCGGATGCACAGGCAGTCGTGCGACAGCAGGTCGCGGGGACTCTGTGGCGTGCCGCGCCGCCGGAGGTAGGAGGGCGCGCCCACCACCACGAAGCGGAAGCCCTCCGACAGGCGCAGCTGCACCATGTCCCGCTCCAGGGCCTCGGACAGCCGGATGCCCGCGTCGAGCCCCTCCGCCGCGATGTCCACCATCCGGTCCTCCACGCGCAGCTCCACCTCCACCCTCGGATACCGGGCGTGGAAGCGCGCGAGCACCGGCGCGACGACGCGGGGAACGGCGATGCTCGGAACGGTGAGCCGCACCCGGCCCGTCACCTCGCCCTCCTGGGCGGCGGCCGTGCGCAGCGCCTCCAGCGCCTGGTCCACGGAGGGCCCCGCCCCCTCCAGCAACCGCCGCCCCGCGTCGGTGAGCGACACGCTGCGGGTCGTGCGGGTCAGCAGGGGCACGCCCAGCCGCGCCTCGAGCTGACGCACCGACTGGCTGAGCGACGAGGAGGACACCCCCAGGTCCGCCGCGGCGGCCGCGAAGCTGCGGCGCCGGGCCACCGCCAGGAAGGCGTTGAGCGCATTGAGCGGGGTAAAGGCCATTGCGAAGATTTCCTTCATGGCGTGTGCGGATTCCACTCATTTCGCGCACGGACTCCGGGCCGCATATTCCGCCCGTCGAATCCGGTTTCATCTTCCCCTGGAGTCCCCATGTCGACCGCCCGTGGCTACGCGGCCCAGTCCGCGACCTCCCCCCTTGCCCCCTTCCAGTTCGAGCGCCGGGAGCCCGGCCCGCGCGACGTCCAGCTCGAGGTCCTCTTCTGCGGCATCTGCCACTCCGACCTGCACCAGGCCCGCGACGAGTGGGGTGGCGCCCTCTTCCCCATGGTGCCCGGTCACGAAATCATCGGCCGGGTGACGCGCGCCGGCGCGGACGTGAAGAAGTTCCAGGTGGGCGACCTGGTGGGCGTCGGCTGCATGGTCGACTCCTGCCGCGACTGCCCGTCCTGCAAGGAGGGCCTGGAGCAGTACTGCACCCGGTCGCCCGTCTACACCTACAACTCGCGCGAGCGGGACGGGAAGACGCCCACCCAGGGCGGCTACTCGGACAGCCTCGTCGTGGACCAGGACTTCGTCCTGAAGGTGCCCGCCAACCTGGACCCCGCGCGCGCCGCGCCCCTGCTGTGCGCGGGCATCACCACCTTCTCACCCCTGCGCCACTGGAAGGTCGGCCCCGGCCAGCGCGTGGGCATCGTCGGCCTGGGCGGCCTGGGGCACATGGGCGTGAAGTTCGCGCGCGCCATGGGCGCCCACGTCATCGTCTTCAGCCACACCGACAAGAAGAAGCAGGACGCCCTGCGCCTGGGCGCCCACGAGGTCGTCGTCTCCGCCAACGCCGAGGAGATGGCCGCCCGCGCCGGCACCCTCGACTTCGTCCTCGACACCGTCTCCGCCCCCCACGACCTCAACGCCTACCTGAACCTGCTGCGCCGCGACGGCAGCCTCGTGCTCGTCGGCGTGCCGGAGAAGCCCCTCCCCGTCCAGCCCTTCTCCGTCATCGCCCAGCGCCGCAACTTCTCCGGCTCGAGCATTGGCGGAATCCGTGAAACACAAGAGATGCTTGATTTTTGCGGTAAGCATGAGGTGCTTTCCGACGTGGAGGTCATTCCCATCCAACAGGTGAACGAGGCCTACACGCGGCTGCTCAAGGGCGACGTGAAATACCGCTTCGTCATCGACATGCGCAGCCTGAAGGAATGACTGACGCGACGCGGCGCCCTCTGGTGGCGCCGCGTGCGCTGGCATTCATTGCCCAAGTGACGGGTACGAGACAATGCATTGCCCACCGGTACAAGTGCCTGCTCGGTGGGCGGTGCAAATTCTCATATCATGACTACGACACTTGAGCATGCTGGCTACAACAAGATGACGGTGCTGTATCCCGAGGACCACGAGCTGCTGTCTCCGGGGCAGTCGGTGAAGGACCCCCAGACGGCGGCGAAGTTGCGGCTCCAGGCCAGCCTCTGGCTGAGCCGGGCTCAGCGCGAGTATCACGACGCCATCTTCCTGCGGGATGGCACGGAGGACAGCCTGGACCGCTACGCGAGCGCGCGGGCGGAGCTGGACTCCGCGGAGGCGTGGGCCCTGCGCGTCTCCACCGCGCTCATCCAACGCGGCTGAGACACGCCACCGACGATGCGCGCGAGCGCCCTCCCGGGGCCGCGCGCATCACGCGTTTCAGGGCGTCATATCAACCCGCGGTGCCCGGAGAGCCGCTGGCCACGGACGCGGGAGCGGGAGCCGGCGCGGGGCGCTCGCTGTACGGGAAGTAGTCCTTGAGCTTCAGGAAGTGCTTCTCGAACAGGTTCCAGCTCACCAGCGCGAGGCCCAGCGAGAGCGACGCGGCCACCAGGTAGAACACCACCTGCATGGGGAAGTCGGAGCCGGCCACCTGTTTCAGCGGCGTCTTCAGCACCGTGCGCCGGAGGATGGCGTCCAGCGGCGAGTGCACCAGGTAGATGGCGTAGCTGTACTTGCCGTACGTGAGCAGCACCCGATTGGATAACACGCGGTTGAGCAGGCTGCCGCGCTCCGCGGACACCACCTTGTACACGAGCAGCGTGTAGAGGATGCCCACCGCGGTGTAGCCGCCGGTGCGAATCACCGTCTTGAACGCGGGCCCCACCGGCAGGGCGATGGCCGCCGCCACCACGGGCAGCGCCAGCCAGGGCGCGTAGCGCATCCACGGGAACGCGCTCAGCCCCTTGCCCTCCGGGTGGCGCAGCGCCAGGGACAGCAGCGCGCCCAGCGCCAGCGAGTCCACGCGGCAGAACGTCACCACGTACGTGCTCTCCTCGCTCGCGCCCCACAGCGTCAGGCCCACGCGCACCAGGATGGCCAGGGCGATGGTGCCCAGACACAGCCGGATGGCGCCCCGGTACGACACCGCGGCGATGAGGAATGGCCAGACGATGTAGAACTGCTCCTCGATGGCCAGCGACCACACCACGCCCAGGATGGGATGCGTGGTGTCCACCCAGAGCTGATAGAAGTTGGAGAGGTACAGCAGGTACCAGACGGCGCCGTCGGTGGTGATGCGCTCGTCCAGGTGCAGCCGCCCCACCAGCGGCGGCAGGACGAGGAACGAGACGGCCAGCGCCGCGTAGTACAGCGGGAAGATGCGCAGGAAGCGCCGCGCGTAGAAGTTGCGGAAGTAATACGTCTGCCCCTTCGCCTCCCACAGGATGCCGGTGATGAGGAAGCCGGAGAGGACGAAGAACAGGTCCACGCCCGTCCAGCCCGCCCCCGCCAGCCACCACGTGGCCCTCCCCGCGACGCTCTGGTCGCTCAGGTGCGTCGTGTGGAAGAAGACGACCAACAGGACCGCGAGCCCCCGGACACCATCCAGCACGGGAAGATGGCCGTGCAGGCGCGGAGCTGGCACCGCCGGAGCACCGGCATCCGGACGGGCGGAATGGGCAGACATGCCGAGTCTCATACCAGCATCCATTCCGGGCCAACAAGGTGCCCTCCCTCGACACAGACATCGTCCCGTGAGAGGGCGCGGTGTCACGACGGCCCCGCGACACACGTGAAGCGCACGCATGACACCACCACGCGCCCACGCGCCAGCTCCCTCGCCCTCCGACCTTGCGCGCGGCGACATCGCGCCCCTCTCCCGGTGACGGACGCGCGCCGGAAAAAGAAGGGTCGGTGAAACTTCGTGGCGACTCGTGACACGGTGGGCCCGTGGCCCTCCTCTCCGCCATGAAGATGGTCCTGGCAGGTGCGCCTCCATCCGACACGGATGGGGAGCGCTCGCTGCTGCGTCGAGCGCGCGCTGGGGACTCCGCGGCGTTCCGGCGGTTGTTCGAGCGGCACGCGCCGGGCGTGTGGCGCTTCCTGCGCGACCTGTTGCGTGACGAGGAGGCGGCGGACGAGGCGACCCAGGAGACCTTCGTCCGGGCCCACGGGCGGCTGGGGGCGCTGCGCGACGAGGAGCGGGTCGGCGCGTGGCTGCTGGGCATCGCGCGGCGCGTGTACCTGGAGTCCCGGCGGGGCCGGGGCGTGCAGGTGGACGTGGACGACGAGGCGCACGCGCACGAGGTGGAGGCGGTGCTGCCCACGCCCTCTCCGGAGGACCTGCTGCTCGACCGCGAGCTGGAAGGCCTGCTCACCCAGGCGCTGGGGACGCTGCGCGAGGAGCGACGCGCGGCGCTGCTGCTGCGCATCGACCACGGGTTGCCCTACGAGGAGATTGCGTCGGTGATGGGCTGGTCGCTCCAGAAGGTGAAGAACGAAATCCACCGCGCGCGGCTGAGCCTGCGCGAACAACTCGCGGCGCACGTGGGAGGAGGCCGGCCATGAGCACCTGTCGGGAGAGCGAACTGGACGCGCTGCTGGCCGGGGAGCTGTCGCCCGAGGACGCCGCCCGGGTGCGCGCGCACGCGGACGGCTGCGCCGCGTGCCGGCACGCGCTGGCCTGGTTGAGGACGGAGCGGGGGTGGATGGCCCAGCGCGCGCGCCGCATGCCCTCGCGCCCCGCGCTCGACTTCGCGGCCCTCGAGGCGCGGCTGGCGGCGAAGGCGTCCGCTCCCGCACGCCCGGAGCCGCGCGAGTCGCCGTGGCGCGGCTGGCGCACGATGTTGATGGGCGCCATGGCCACCATGGCCTGCTTCGGGCTCGGGCTGGTGCGAGGCGTTCCCGCCTCGAGCACCGAGGAGCCCTGGGGCGCGGAGGTGTTCGTCGCGACTCCGGGCGACGAGTCCTGCGAGGACGCCGCCGCCGCGCTGGAGGCCCGGGTGGGCGCGTGCCTCATCGCCTCACCCGGGCTCGTCGCGTCGCGACGCTAGCCTGGCGCGCTCAGGGCGTCTGGCACAGCTCCTTGGCGCGCGCCACGGCCCCGTCCGCCCGCACCACGCCGAAGCCGGTCTTCTGGTCCCGGGCCCCCGGGTGGCTGGCCGTCTCCTGCAGGATGGCGCGGATCTGCGCGTTGGTGAGCTTGGGGCACGCGCTCCACGTCAGCGCGGCCACGCCCGCGACGTGCGGCGTCGCCATGGAGGTGCCCGACTCGCGCAGGTAGTCCAGCCCCGCCACCTCGATGGTCACGTCCTGGCCCACGCGCTGCTTGAGCAGGCTGGCCGAATCCATGGAGACGGACGTGGTGGGCACCCAGTAGTCGGCGGGGTCGGTGAGCGTGAAGTTGCCCGTGCCGTCGGTCGGGTCGTTGTTGCCGATGATGACGGCCTTGGCGCCGGCGCGGATGGCGTTGCGCGCCTTGTCCTGGAAGTAGATGTTCCCCCGGTCCACCAGGGCGACGAAGCCCTCGCAGGTGGCGCCCTCGCCACAGTCGGAGACGGACTCCGCCAGGCCGCAGTAGACGAGCTTGCCGGTGTACGTACCAATCTGCGTGAACTCGAGCGGCTCCGTCACGTAGCTCGCGCCCGCCACCTTGACGTCGCCATAGGGCGCCTTGCCGACGATGGTCGCGCTCAGCACGCTCACGCCCGGCCCCACCAGCGCCACCTCGTCGCCGTACTGGGAGAAGGGCGCCCACTGGCCACCGAAGTCCACCGCGCCCACCGCCACGACGCTGCTGTAGGCCGCGGGGTAGGAGACCCCCAGCACGCCCTGGTTGCCCGTGGCGGCCACCGAGAGCACGCCGGCGTCGAACGCCTCCTGGAAGGCGGTCTGCTCGGCGGTGGACCTCTCCGCGGAGCCCAGCGACAGCGAGACGATGTTCGCCTTGTTCTCCCGGCACCACTCCAGCGCGGAGATGACGTCGGAGGTGAGGCCGTTGCCTCCGGTGTCCAGCACGCGCGCCACCAGCAGCTCCACGGTGGGCGCCACGCCGGCGACGCCATCCGGGTCGTCACCGGGACGCACGTGGCCTCCCGCGCCGAGCTGCGCGGCGATGGTCGCCGCCGTGTGCGTGCCATGGCCGCCGCCCCACTCCACGACGCCGTTGGTCACCTTCTGGTCCAGCGGCTCGTCGTCGCCGTCGATGAAGTCCTTTCCTCCGACGTACGCGGCCTGCAGCTCCGGATGCCGGTCATCCCAACCGCTGTCGACCACACAGACCCGGATGCCGGAGCCGGACGGCGCGCCGACATCCAGATTGCCATCGCCGTCCGCGTCCCAGACCTGGGGCGCGCGCACCATCTTCAGGCCATCCGTGTACTCGCCCGCGGAGCCGTGGGTGTTGGGCGTGCCGGCCAGCAGGAAGCCCGGCGGCAGGCTCGACATGCCGAGCGCCCGTACCACCCGGTCCGGCTCCACGGACAGCACGTCGGGGTCCGCGGCGAGCGCCGCCTTCGCGGCCGGAGAGACGCTGGCGGCGACGGCGTCGATGCGCGCGAAGCGCCGCTGCACCCGCGCCCCCAGCTGCCGCGCCTTCGCCGTGAAGACGTCCGCCCGGGCCAGGGCGGAGGCGGAGACGTTCGAGCGGTAGGTGATGAGCACCCGCTCGCCCTCGTCCTGGTTCAAGGCCGCGGCGCTCCCCTGGGACAGGCCGGTGCGCGGCACGGAGACCTCCTCGGTGCCTGGACAGACCTCCTCTTCGGGCCCCTGGGGGTCGGGATCCGACCCCGAGGAGCAGGCCACCGCCCCGCCGAGCAGCCCGAGCAAGACCCAACGCTTCATCGTGTTTCTCCCTTGAACGAACGTCCCGGCCAACGGGTGTGTGCGGCGCGCTCTCCGGTCGATTCCGAAGACCGAGGTGAACGGGAAACGACCTCTTCCCGTTCCTGGCGCAAGTTAAGCACGCTGGCCGTTCGTCTGCTCGCGGGGCTGTCGGGCGCAGGACGGGAGACAAACGTCAAGCCACCTCGGGACGTATGCCGGGCAACGCTCCGCGTGACGCGAGCGGGCGGCCCGTCACGACGCGGCGCTGTCGATGCCGAAGATGCGCGACGCGTCGTCCGCATAGAGGGCGAGCTGGCGCCGCGTCTCGTCCGCGTCCCACCCCAGGAGGGGCGCCATGACCTCGGCGGCCACGCGCGCGGCGGCGCGCCCCTGGTCCCTCGTCTCGAACGCGACCTTCAAGCGACGGATGAGCAGGTCGGACAGGGTGTGGACGAACTCGTGCGTCACGCCCCACGCCGCCTCGGCGGCGCGGTAGGGCAGTCCCTCCGCGAGCGGCCGGGCGAGCGTGGGCTGCTCCCGGGTGAGCTGCCACACGCGGCGCCAGCGGGTGCCATAAGCCCGCACCAGATGGACGGCCGTCGCCGCGTCCCCCACCACCTCGCGCGCGGCGGCGAGCTCCAGCTCCATGCTCACGATGTCGCCCCCTGGCAGGGGCAGCGATTCGGTGGGTGACTTGCGGCGGGGCTGACGCAGCTGCTTCTCCACGGCGTCCACCACGTCGCGCGCCATGACGCGGTAGGTGGTGAGCTTGCCTCCGCTGATGGCGAGCACGCCCGTGGGGCTGAGGTCGAGGTGGTGTTCGCGGCTGGCGCTGCCCGCGTCGGTGTTGCCGTGGTAGCCGCTCGCGGACAGGGGGCGGATGCCGGCCCAGGCGCTCACCACGTCCTCGCGGGTCAGCTTCGCGTCCGGGAAGAAGGCGTTCGCCGACGCCAGGAGATAGGCGATGTCCTCCTCGCTGGCGCGCACCTCCGCGGGGTGGGCCCGCGTGGACGTCTCCGTCGTGCCGATGATGGTGAAGTCGTCCGCGGGCAGGATGAACATGACGCGCCCGTCTCGCGGAGACAGCAGCGTGAGGGCGTCGCGGTTGCCCAACCGCTCGCGCGGCACCGCGAGGTGCACGCCCTTGCTGCCGCGCACCGCGTGCACGTTCCCCTCCGGGGAATCCAGTCGGCGGATCTCGTCGCTCCACGGACCGGTGGCGTTGACGATGCAGCGCGCGCGCACGGTGATTTCCCGCCCGGAGAGGTGGTCCACCACCACCGCGCCGTTCGCGTGCCCCGCCTCGACGGTGAGCCGCCGCACGGAGGCGTGGTTGAGCACGACGGCGCCGGCCTCGGAGGCCCCCAGCGCGTTGGCGAGCGTGAGGCGCGCGTCATCCGTGGCCGCGTCGTAGTAGCGCGCGCCCCCCTTCAGCTCCTCGGTGCGCAGCCCGGGCTCGGCGTCGTGGACCTGCCGGGTGTTGAGGCGCTGGTAGCCCTTCACGTTCCGGAAGAGCGACAGCGCGTCGTAGAGCATGAGGCCCGCGTTGAGCTTCCAGCGCGGCACGCGCGAGCCCTCGTACACGGGCCACACGAAGGCCAGGGGACGCACCAGGTGGGGCGCCAGCTTCAACAGGCGCTGACGCTCGATGCTGGACTCGAAGACGAGGCCCAGGTGGCCATGCTCGAGGTAGCGCAGTCCTCCGTGGATGAGCCGCGACGAGCGGCTGGACGTCCCGCTGGCGAAGTCCTCTCGCTCGACGAGCGCGACCTTCAACCCGCGCAGCACCGCGTCTCGCGCCGAACCCGCGCCCGTGACGCCTCCGCCGATGACGAGCACGTCGAACGTCTCGGTGGCCAGCGCCCGCAGGCGCTCCTCTCGGGGTCGTGTCGGTGGGACATCGACTTCGGAGGCTGCCTGACGGAGCGCGGCGGATTTGGAACGCACGCACGGATTGTAATGACGCCCCGACCGATGTGACACCCGAAAACAATGCGGCGCGTCAAGCGGTCCACAGCCCACGATTTCGAGAGGGCGCGCAAGTGGACATCGCGGAGGCGGCAGTGACGACGGGGAGGCGGAAGCCCGGGACCCGGGGGCAGGGTCCGAGGAGCCGTCCCCCCCACCTACGCTGGCGGGCGTGCCGCGACGACACTTCGGAGGACTACCGGGCAGTGCCTTCCGCGGGGAGCACGCGCGTGTGCACCAGGGGCGGGTCGTCCGGGCAGTCCGGGAGGAAGGGACACTGCACGAGCTCCGTGAGGCACACGCCGCAGCCGCAATCGACAATGGTGTCGGGCGGGCAGTTGCTCGTGGCGCGCACCTCGACGGCGTCGGGGGCGATGTCTTCCGGCGCGGTGCCTTCCTCGATCGAGGTACCGCCGCATCCGGCGATGGCGAGCAGGAGCACGCACCATTTCGGGAGGAGCTTCATCGGAGACCTCGAGGGACCGCGGGTTCATCCCGGCAAGAGCCCGAGCATACCTCGCATTCCCACCCGCATGCAGGGTTGCCATTCATTACGGCTGGCGCGTGGGGCAGGCGTGCCTTGCATGGCTGGGGGAAGCCGGGTAGGAGGCGGCGCGCGGTCCTCCCCTCCTTCCTCCGGCGCGTCACCTTGCTCACCCCTCACGACCGAAGAGACTTGGCGTGGATGGGGCTGATGGTCCTGGTGTATGGGCTGGCCGTCGCGCCCGTGGTGCACGTGGTGATGGGGCACGCGGGGGGCGGCCATGCGCATGCGCACGTGCACCGGGCCGATGGGAGCCATGCCTCTCCAGAGGACGAGGCCCCGCTGGCGCCGGAGCGCGCGCGGGACGCGGATGGGAAGGGGCACGCGGGTCATGGTCGGGATGGCCACAAGCACCTGACGGGCTCGGTGGAGCACCTGGCCGCGTTGGCCGCGACGTGGGTGGTGGTGACGCCGCCGCGCGTGCGGTTCGTGTCGTGGGTGGAGCCACCGCCTCGGGTGGCCACTCGCGCGCCGGGTTCCGCCCTCCGTCCCACGGCGATGCCCCAGGGCCCGTAGGCCCGGACGGCCATCGCCTGTCCCGACGCGTGCGAGCCCCGTGGGTTCGTGTGCCTGCATCCAACGTCATCCGCCCTTCCGTATAGGCCGGAGTCATGTCCCGGTGTCCGTGGTGCGACGCGTGGTTCGCGAGCACCCGGGCCCTGTCGCGTGCCCTCGGTCCGCTGTCGGTTCGTGCGTCCATCGCCATGTCCCTGCGCTTGCCCGCTACTGTGTCGACGTGTGTCGTCATCCTGATTCCGCTCCACGCCATCGCGGCGGGGCCGCGGAGTGTCGCCGCGTCCGCGCATGGGCTTGGACCCGAGCACGCCAATGTCATGAGGGTGGTCGCACAGGTCGACCCCGCCGCGAATCCCGCCGCCACGGAGACCGGGCCCGCGACAGGAGTCTCCACCGCGCGGGCCGAGGAGCCATCGGGCGAAGACACCGCGCCCACGGAATCACCCGCCAGTCCCGCCAGGCAGGACGAGCCAGCCCCGAAACTCGGCACCCAATCGCCCCCGAGCCCCATCACCGAGCCGGCCTCGAACCTCATCACGGGGCCAACTCCGAGCATCACTCCCGAGCCGACCGAATCACCGGAGCACGACGCCCTCACCCAGTCCGAACAGGCACCAGGCGGCGAGACCTCACCGTCGGCCCCGGTCCCCGAACCGGAGTCGAAGAACGCCGGGTCCACCGTCGTGCGCGGGGCACGTCCGGCGCAGAGCGCCTCGGAGGTGACGCTCGGCCGTGACGTCCTGGACGCGGCGCCACGCACGGGCGCGGTGGACCTGCTGCGCGCGGTGCCGGGCATGGTGGCCTCGCAGCACAGCGGCGAGGGCAAGGCGCACCAGCTCTTCCTCCGGGGCTTCGACGCGCTGCACGGCCAGGACGTGGAGCTCAACGTCGCGGGCCTGCCCGTGAACGAGGTGAGCCACATCCACGCGCTGGGCTACGCGGACCTCAACTTCGTCATCCCCGAAGCCGTCGAGTCCATCGACGTCACCGAGGGCTCCTATCGCGCGTCCCAGGGAGACTTCGCCGTGGCGGGCACGGTGCGCATGGACCTGGGCATCCGTGAGCAGGGCGTCCACATCGCGGGCACGCTGGGGCAGTACCGCCAGCGCCGCCTGGTGGCCACGGTCCGTCCCGGCGAGGACCCGGGCACCTTCGCGGCCATCGAGCTGGGCGAGGGCAAGGGCTACGGCGCCCAGCGGGGCTACGGCCGCGCATCCCTCCTGGCGCAGGCCACTGGCAAGCTCGGGGACGGCGTCACCGTGCGCGCGCTCGGCGGCAGCTACGTCACGCGCTTCGACTCCCCGGGCGTGGTGCGAGAGGACGACCTGCTCGCGGGGCGCAGCACCTTCTTCTCCGCGTCCAGTCCGCGACAGGGCGGCTCGGTGTCGAGGCACCAGCTCCTGCTCGGCGTGGAGCTTCCTCGCACGGGCAAGGGCCGCACGCGCCTGGAGGTCTTCGGCATCCTCTCGGACCTGAGGCTGCGCAACAACTTCACCGGCTACCGCGTGGATGAGCGGGGAGACGGCCTCGAGCAGACGAACGACGCCACCATCCTCGGCGCGCGCGCGGAGCACCGGCGCAACGTGACGGCCCTCGGCCACCCCGTGTCCCTCGAACTGGGCCTCGGCGCGAGACGCGACGGCGTGAACCAGACGCAGCGCCGCTACCGCGAATCGGACGGCACCTTCTTCTCGGACGAGGTGGACGCCGAGTTCACCCAGACGGACGTGTGGGGCTCCGCGGAGGCGAGGATGCAGCTCGGCCGCTGGGCGCTGCGCGTGGGCGGGCGCGCGGACGCGCTGGGCGTGGAGGTCTTCGACGCGCTCGCCTTCCGGGACCCGCGCTTCTACGACGGGCAGGGCTATTCGCGCAGCGCGTTCGGCGTGCACCTGGGCGCGAAGGCGGGCGTGGAGTTCGCGCTCTCCGACGGCGCGGACGCGTGGCGCCTGTTCGCCAGCTATGGCGATGGCTTCCGCTCCCCTCAAGCACGCAGCCTCTCGGAGGGCGAGCGGGCCCCGTTCGTCTCCGTGCACGGCGCGGAGCTGGGCGCGCGCAAGGACGGCGAGCGCTGGGCCGCGCAGCTGAGCCTCTTCGGCTCCCAGGTGGAGAACGACTTCTTCTTCGACCACACGGTGGGCACCACCGTGTACACGGGCGAGACGCTGCGCACGGGCGTGTCCGCCTCGCTCCAGGCCCGTCCCCTGCCGGGCCTCGTCGCCGCGCTGAGCACCACGGTGGCGCACGCGTACGTCACGGCGACGGACACGCTGCTGCCCTACTTCGCGCCGCTCGTCGCGCGAGCAGACGTGGGCTGGGAGCGTCCGCTGGAGTGGTCCTGGCTGGGCGGCGCGGGCACGACGGTGTCGGTGGGCACGGGCCTGACGCTCATCGGTCCCCGTCCGCTGCCCTTCGACGAGCGCAGCCGCACGGTGTTCCTCGCGGACGCGGAGGTGGCCGTGCGGCGCGGCGAACTGGGGCTGCGCCTGGAGGTGCGAAACCTGCTCGACGCGCGCTGGCGCGACGGCGAGTTCGTCTACAGCTCGCGCTTCGACCCGAGCGCCCCCGCAAGCCTCGTGCCTCAACGACATTTCACCGCGGGGTCGCCTCGGACGGCCTCGCTCACCCTGGAGGTCCATCTATGAATCGCAGACACATCCTGACGGGGGCGCTCGCGCTGGCCGCCGCGTCCACGACGCTCGGGGGCTGCGGCAGCGAGGCCGAGCGCCGCGTCTTCGGCGTGGAGGTGGCGGCGCAGGCGTTGTCCTCGGAGCCGAACGAGCGGGGCTGGACGGTGCAGCTCGAGCGCGCGCACGTCTCCATCGGCCCGGTCCGCTTCTTCGAGGGCCGCGTGCTGCTGTCCCGCCGGGCGCCCCGGTTCGACTGGTATTCGCTCGTCGGCGGCACCGCGCACGCGCACCCGGGCCACTACGTGCCAGGGGACGCGATGGGCGAGGTCCTGGTGACGCGCACGGTGGACCTGCTGGCCGGGCCCACGTTGCTCGGGGACGCGAGCGCGGTGACGGGGGAGTACGGCTCGCTGGAGCTGAGCCTGCCCACGCCCACGGCGGCGACGGACGCCCAGGGGACGCTGGCGGGCCACGCGGTGCGCCTCGTCGGGACAGCCCGCAACGCGGACGGGGGCACGGTCCGCTTCGACGTGGTGACGGACCTGCGCGCGCCGGTGGCCGGCGTGCGCTTCGAGAAGTCCCTGGGGATGGAGGCCGGACGGGTCCGCGTCTCCGTGGACCTTCGCAAGTGGGTGGACCGCATCGACTTCGCCACCGCGACCGACCCGGACGCGGATGGCGTCTACACCTTCCCCGCCGAGAGCCAGGCCAGCAACGCGCTGGTGCGCGGCGTGGAAGACACAACCGCCTACGTGGTGACGTGGGAAGAAGGAGCCGCGCAATGAAGCAGTGGATTCTGGGACTGTCGTGCCTGGGGCTGGTGGCGTGCAGCGACGGCACGGGCAACGTGACGTTCACCACCTACGGTGAGGACTTCATCGAGAAGGAGATTCCCGCCCAGGTCGGTGACGCGGCGGGCTTCACGGACGGCTGGACGGTGCGCTTCGCGAAGTTCCTCGTCGTGGTGGGCGAAATCAAGGTCGAGACGCACGACGAGGTCGCCGCCCAGCAGAAGGGTCCCGCGCGCGTGTTCGACGTCCACAAGCCGGGCCCGGTGGTGGTGGAGACCTTCGAGGACCTGCCCGCCCAGGAATGGGACCACGTCAGCTACGCCATCGCGCCGTCGGCGGACGCGGTCGCGGGCAACGCGGACGCGGCGGACGTGGAGCTGATGAAGACGCAGGGCTACTCGCTCCTCGTCGAGGGCACCGCCACCAAGGGCTCCACGTCGAAGCACTTCGAGTGGGGCTTCAAGACGAACACCCGCTACGAGCACTGCGAGAGCCCGGAGCTGGGCGCGGGCGTGACGGTGCCCAAGGACGGCGAGGAGACGGTGCAGCTCACCATCCACGGCGACCACCTCTTCTTCGACGACCTCCAGTCGCCGGACGCGAAGATGCGCTTCGACGCCATCGCCGCGGCGGACGTGCTCGGCATCGCCGGAGCGGATGGCGAGGTGACGCTGGAGGAGCTGGCGGCGGTGGACCTGACCGAGCTGCCCTCCAACCAGTACGGCACCGGCGGCGTGGGCAACGTGCACAACCTGCGCGACTTCGTCACCGCCCTGGTGCGGACGGCGGGGCACTTCCGCGGCGAGGGTGAGTGCGCGCCCCGGGCACGCTGAGCCTGGACGCACGTCGCGTCATCGAGGTGGCGGGGTGGGCCACGTGGATGCTCCACCCCGTCATCGCGCGTCTCGGGTGAGGAGACGCCCGGCCTACGTGACTCCGGAGGGCTCAGCCCTTCGAAGAGCCCGACCCGGGCGAGCCCGGAGGCCGGTTGCCGCCGCCGGAACCACCCGAGCCACCCGACCCCGCGTTGTTGGAGTGCGAGGGGTTGTTCGGATTCATCTGGTTGGAGCGGTTGTCCTGCGCGGACTTGTGCGCGGGACTGGTCGGGTTCTTCGAATCGGACCGTTGGTCATTCGGAGAACGGCCACTGCCTTTGTTGCCCATGGGGTGCTGCCTCCTGCGTCGCGGGCGGAAGTGCCCGGACGCAGGCAAACCGTAGGGAGCGTGTCCCAGGGGCACACTCGAACGGTAGGCTCGCCGCGATGTCGCAAAGCGCACGCCCGTCCACCGGGCATGCGGCGCGGCGGGCGCCCGGACGCCGTGCGGGGCTGTCCGCGCGCGAAGCGGTGCCTACCTCCAGACGAGGGAGGTGCGCATCGCGTGAGGACGGTGACCTACGAGCGCAGCGGGAGGACGAACACGGCCGCGCAGGCCTTGTGGCTGGACGGGCTCGAGCATCTGCGGGTGCTCGAGCAGGGAGAGGTCGTCTCGGAGCGGGACCTGACCCATGAGGAGGCGCGTCGACTGCGCCCGCGCCTGGAGGCCGTGGAGGACGACGCGGTCCCCGTCGTCGTGGTGCCACAGGCCGGCGACCCGGACGGGCTGGCGGTGACGCTGGCCTTCGAGGACGAGGAGTCGCCCCGGGTGCGCCTGGCCGCGGAGAGACTCCCGGCCACCGGCGCCGGTCCGCTCTACGACGCGCTGCTGGCGGAGCTGGACTCGCTGCTCACCGAGGAGCTGCACGCTCGCGCCCCGCGACACGCGCACGCCATCCTCCCGCACATGCTGCGACAGGAGGAGTAGCGCCTCACGCGGAGGGCTGGAGCGGCAGTCGGACGATGAAGGTGGAGCCGACCCCGGGCTGGCTCTCCACGCGGATGTCTCCCCGGAGGGCCTCGACAATCTGGCGGACGATCCACAGGCCCAGGCCGAAGCCGCCGTAGTGCCGCGCGGACACGGCGCGCTCGAAGCGCTGGAAGATGCGGGCCTGGTCCTCGGGGGCGATGCCGATGCCCTGGTCCTTCACGCACAGCCGCGCGAAGCCCTCCTCGCGCGTGATGCGGACCTCCACGGGCCGCCGGCCGCCGTACTTGAAGGCGTTGGAGAGGAGGTTCGTGATGACCTGCTCCAGACGCATCCTGTCCCAGTGGCCGACGAGGGGCCCCTCCGCGTCCACGCGCACGTGACAGGGCACGCCCTCCGCGTCCTCGCGCGCGCGGTCCACCAGCTCGTGCGCGAGCGCGGGCAGGTCCACCGGCTCGTGGGTCATGTCCAGCCTCCCGGCGCGGATGCGTGACACGTCGAGCAGGGCGGAGACGAGCTGATGCAGCTGGGCCACCGAGCGCAGCGTCGCGTTCACGCGCCGGTGGATGAGCGCCGCGCGGGAGTCGGAGCCCGGGGGCGTCGCCGCCCGCTGGAGGAACTGGAGCTGGAGCTGGACGGAGGTGATGGGGGACTTGAGCTCGTGGCTGGCGATGGAGAGGAACTCGTCGCGCAGCTGCACGGCCTCGCGCAGGTCCTTGGCCAGGTCCTCGGCGGCGCGCCGCGCGCACACCAGGCCCGTCACCTCGACCGCCACGGCCATGACTCCCTGGATGGTGCCTCGCGCGTCCCGCCAGGGTTGCCAGGTCAGGTCATGGAAGCGCTGGGACGCGGAGAACGGAGGCACGGGCGAGGACGCCGCGGAGCCGAACGGCACCTCTCGCCCCGAGAACGGGATGCCGCCCCGGAACACGACGTCGAGCAGTCGGAGCATGCCGGGGGCCAGGGAGGATTGGAGCTCACGCAGGGGCCGGCCCAGCGCGTCGCCGTCGATTTCGAGCAGCGCGCGCGCGTGCGGATTGAGCAGGGCACAGACGTGGTCCGGTCCTTGGAAGACGGCGATGGCGACGGGCGCCTGGAGGACGAGTGACTCCAGGCGCTCGCGTTGGGCCTGGGCCTCGCTCAACGCCGCGCGCTCGCGAGCGAGCAACTGCGCCCGCTCCTCCTCCAGCTGTCTGCGGACGGACGCGTCGCGCAGCATGACGATGGAGCCCCGGGCCGCGCCATGGGCGCCCTGGAGCGGCGCCGTCCGCTGCTCGACGAACAGCTCGCCACCGTCGCGGCGGGTGAGCACCCGGGGCTGCTCCAGCCACACGCCGGGGGCGGAGCCGTGGGGCGGACAGAAGGGCGAGGGAGCGGCGCCCCCGGTGTCGACGCGAGAGCCCAGGAGCTGGCTCAGCGGCGCGCCGACGGCCTCCTCCTCGGTGCACTCGAGCAGCCGCGCCGCGGCGGGATTGATGAAGCGGACCACGCCCTGGGGGTCGGTGGCCAGCAACGCCTCGCCCAGCCCTCGCAGCAGCAAGGCCTCCAGCCCCTCGTCCTCCTGGCTGGCGCGGAGGCGCAGCGAGGTGGGGAGTCCGAGACCCGAGCTCCGTCCGACCAGGCTGGCCGCGAGCCCAGCGACGCAGCAGAAGAGCAGGATTTCGCCCAGCGCGGCCGACGGTGGGGCCGCCTCGACGCGCCCTGGCAGGGCCGCCACGGAGGTCAGGGCGCCGAGCACGGTCGCGAGCCAGCCCGCTTGAGCACCCGCGACGCGCGCGGCGAGCAGGACGCCCCCCAGGGAGAGCAGGAACGCGGCCGCGGCGTGCGAGGGCCCTGGAACCCACCACCCGAGGCAGGCCACCGCGGCGCAGAGCAGCGCGGGCCCATGACGGCCCCAGGCGGGCCCTGGCGGGAGGGTGGCGGTTCGGAGGGGAGCGTGCGCACGCATGGGTCGGCGTCTCGCTTCCAGGACAAGGCGTCACGGAGTGCGCGCCCACGTCACGGCCACGTGGGCCGAGGGGGGCACGGCGTCTTCGAGCATCACCTGGACCTCGAGTGAAGGGCAAACGCCCGGGCCCCGGGATGTCCGGTGATGAAAGACAGGCGATGGCGCGGGGATGATTAGCGGACGCGGCGGTGAGCGGTGAGCGAAGGAGGGGGCGAGAAGGTCGGTGTGGTTGCCGCCGGGCGCCGGTTCTGTGAAGAGGAAGACATGACGCGCGTGCGGTTCTCCGTGCATCGCACGGTGGGAGAGGCCCGGCTGCTGGCGGGGACATTGGAGTCCGAGGGAGTGTCCGTCGAGGTACGAGGCGAGGCGCTCGTCCCGTTGACGGGTGAAATCCCTTCGGGCGAAACGTGGGTGGAGCTCTGGCTGGCGCCCTCGGACGTCGAGCAGGCCCAGGCGGTGATGGCCGAGCTGCGGGCACGCGAGGAGGCGGCGGCCCACGTGGTGGAGTGCCCCTCCTGTCACGAGGAGAACCCGGGCAACTTCGAGGTGTGCTGGAGCTGCGACAAGGAGCTCCCCGTGGGATTGCCTCCTCGGTTGCGCGCCGTTTGACTGCGACTGACGGCGCGAGCCATGGGGAGACGGTGACGTGCGAATGGGGCAGGCACGGGAGGAGGCGGCGAAGGGACCGGATGGCGTGGCGAGCGGAGCGCCCGCGACGAAGGGCCGGCTGAGACAGGGCATGCGCGGCATGCTGGGCGTGTGTCTCGTCGCGTTCGTCATCCACCTGATTCCCCTGCTGCTGCCTCGGAACATGCCGGAGCAGGAGCTGGCCATCGCCCGAGTCACCGTCGGCGCGGAGGCCCGGGCGCGCATCCTGATGCCGCTCAAGGCCCACCCGAAGGCGACGGGCGCGGAGCTGCGCGAGGCGGCGGAGCTGCTGCTGGATGGCGCGCCAGCGCAGGCGCAGGAGCTGGCGCGCGAGGCCGAGCGGCGCGACCCCGGCGCGGTGGAGACGCAGCTGCTCATCGCCCGCATTTGTGACCTGGAGCGGATGGAGCGGTGCGCGAGGACCGCGCTCGAGGAGGCCCGGCGGCTGGCCCCGGCGGACTCGCGACCGGACGTGGTGCTCGCGGAGCTGAGGGAGAAGAGTGGAGACCGGCAGGGCGCGGCGGAGGCCATGGGCGACGCCTTCCGCAAGGCGCCCACGGACCCGCTCATCGGCATGCGCTACGCGCGGCTGTTGAGCGCGGCGGACCGGCCCGATGCGGCGCGCGCGGCGCTGGCGTCCCTCGAGGGGCGGGTCCCCCGAGCGCGCCTCCTGGTCGAGCAGGGCCTGGTGCGCACCGCCGAGGGACGGGATTCGGACGCGGTGGCCCTGTTGCGGAGGGCGACGGAGGAGGACTCGCGGCTGTCGCTCGCCTGGTTCGAACTGGGCCTGGCGCTCTATCGGACGGGGGACCTGGACGGCGCCACGGAGACGCTGCGCCAGGCCGACAGGCTGGACCTGTCGAACCCCAGGGCCCTGCTCACGCTGTGCGCGATGCAGCTCGAGAAGCAGCGCATCGACGACGCGCGGCTGACCCGGATGGACCTGGAGCGGCGCTTCTCGGACCGGATGGAGTTCATCCGGCAGACCTGCCCGATGCCCTGAGTCCCACGGTCAGCGGGGCTCGACGCCGCCCAGCTGACGGAGCATGCGGGCCGCGCGCTTCACCTCGTCGTCCACGGCGCCGTCGAGCCGCTCGGTGCGGACGACGGCGGCGAGGTAGGGGATGGCCTCCTGGTCGCGCTCCTGTTGGAAGAGCAGCTCGCCGAGCGCGAAGCGGGCCTGGGTGAGCAGCACCAGGTCCTCGGCGGCCACGGCGGCGTCGATGGCGTCGCTGAGCGCGGACTCGGCCATCTCGGGCTGCTCACGAGCGAGCAGTTGTCGCGCGCGCTGGAGGTGTTCCTGGACGTTCATGGCTCGACGCGAGGAGCGGCGGAGGGAGGGACGCGGAGGGCCGCCTCGGGGTAAGGGTAGTCTCCATGGACGAGAAGCGCATCGCGGAGCTGGAGATCCGCTACATGCAGCAGCAGGAGCTGCTGCAGGAGCTGAGTGACGTGCTCTACCAGCAGCAGCGGCTCATCGATGCCTTGCGCGCGGAGCTGGAGCTGCTCAAGAAGAAGGTCGACGTGGAGCCCGGGCTGGTGGACGCCCGGCAGCACGAACGTCCACCCCACTACTGAGGCTCAGAACCGGTAGCCGAACTTCAGGCCGATGATGGGATTCGGGTCGAGGTAACCCACCTCGACGCCGATGCTCGCCGCCTTGCCCTGGAGACCGAAGCCGAAGGCCGCGTGCCCCCGGAACTCGTCGCCACGGCCCAGGACGATCCACGGCCCGACCAGGCCCTCGATGTAGACGCGGGCACTCGCGATGTTCGCGCGGATGAGCAGGTCGAGCGGGATGGCCACGTCGTTGCCTTCCGTGATGAGCGCCGCGCCGAAGCGGGCTCCCACGGAGATGGGGCCGGCGATCTTCCCCTCCACCGCGAGCGTGAAATTGAAGGCCGCGCTGTCATCGATCCAATAGTCGGCGCCGAGCCCGAGGCGGACGTTCGCGGCTTGCGACGTCGCGGGCACGGCGAACAAGGCGACGGCGAACAGGACACCGAGCGAGGGACGAAGCAGCTTCATGGGGGAGGCTCCTCAGTGGCGGGGGAACCGACACTCAAGCAAGCCACGGGGGATGAGGCCAGCCACAGGTTGCGCGCACGGGAGGGGAGACCTCGGATTCTGGGCGCCGGGCGCCAGCCTCAACGGAACAGCGACACCCTGAGCGGACCCGCCTTACGGCCAGGGCGGGAGGACATATGGCGCGCGTGAAACATGGAGTGCGAGTCACCGCGCGGGTGGAACGCGCGGCAAGAGCGCGCGGGCTGGGTTAATCAGCCGAGACATGAGAGCCATTCGCTATCACGAGGTGGGTGGGCCGGAGGTGCTGCGGCTGGAGGAAGTCCCGGACCCGACGCCGGGGCCTGGAGAAGTCCTCATCCGCGTGAAGGCCGCGGGCGTGAACTTCGCGGACACGGAGCGCCGGCGGGGGCTCTATGACGCCACCGTGCCGCTGCCCCGAATCCTCGGAAGCGAGGCCGCGGGCCTCGTGGAGCGGGTGGGCCCCGGAGTGGACGCCTCATGGGTGGGCCGAAGGGTCGCCGCGCTCGCGTCGAACAGCTACGCGGAGCTGACGACGACCCCCGTGGGAGAGCTGCTCGAGCTCCCCGAGCAGGTCTCCTTCGAGGAAGGCGCGGGCCTGCTGGTCCAGGGGCTGACGGCCTGGCACCTCATCCACACTTCGAGCCGCCCGTCTTCGGGCCAGTCCGTGCTGATTCACGCGGCCGCGGGAGGCGTGGGACTGCTGACCCTCCAGCTCGCGAAGCAGGTGGGCGCGCGGGTCCTGGGGACCGTGTCGAATGGCGCGAAGGCGGAGCTCGCGCGTGAGCACGGCGCGGACGCGGTGTTCATCCACGGCGCGCGCCGGGATTTGGCGGACTGGGTGAGACGGGAGACGGAGGGCCGAGGCGTCGACGTCGTCTTGGATTCGATTGGCGCGAGCACCTGGGGAGCGAGCCTGGCTTCGCTGGCGCCCTTCGGGCAGCTGGTGGCGTATGGGAATGCGAGCGGGCCGCCGCCACCGGTGGAGGTGGAGGCGCTGTATGAGAAATCCCTCTCGGTGACGGCGTACTGGCTGCGCACGCCACACCCGGAGGGGCTGCAGGCCCGGGCACGCGCGGCGCTGGGGCAGGCATTGGCGCAAGGGCAGCTGCGCGTGAAGCTGGGGTTGGTGGTGCCGCTGGCCGAGGCGGCGACAGCGCACCAGCAGTTGGAGACGCGCGCCACGGTGGGCAAGGTGGTGCTGCGCGTGGACTGAAAGGCGCGCCAGCGGGCCTGGGGCCTCGGGGGGAGAAACACCTCGAGGCAGGGCACCCGCGGCGACAAGGGCCCTGTAGAAAAGCGAAAAGCCCCCGTCGCACGAGGCGACGAGGGCTTCTCA